>JAYUUR010000628.1:0-7180 GCA_043754475.1 Saprospiraceae bacterium
ATTGAAGAAACCAACGTTGATAAAATATTGAAACTCGACCTTTTAAAGACCGATTTCTTTCATAATACTGCTTATCCGACGTATTTAGTGTACAATCCTTTTGCAACGGCTCAATCTGTTTCATTTAATACAGGTACTCCCGTTGCTTCAGATATTTATGATGCTTTAACGGAAACATTTATAGCCCGCAGTGTGTCGAGTACAACCACTTTAAATATCCCTGCTAATCAAGCTATTTTAATTACCATAACGCCTGCAAATGGTACGGTGACTTATAATCGCCATCGGATGTTGGTCAATAATGTCGTGGTTGATTATAAACAAACGGTCAATCTTTACACGCGCCCTGTCCGCATTAAAGCATTGGCAGCGACTCAAAAGACCATCCAAGTGGGGGATTCTACCCTCGTTTATGCAACGGCGGTTGACCCTGATGGCGGTGTTATTACTTATAAATGGTCAACTAATAAAGGTTCTATTAATGGAACAAGCAAAACAGTAAGCTGGAAAGCCCCCAATACTGAGGGGGTATCTACCATTCAAGTGATTGCTACAGATGCTGAAAATAATAACGATACGGCTTCTATTGATTTAACAGTTGTATTAAAAATCAATCAAGCACCGCGTATTGCCGCTATTCAAAAAAGCATTGATTATGTGCCAATCAATGGAACAGTGCAATTAACTGCCCTCGCTACGGATGCCAATAATGACCCTTTGACTTACGCATGGACTGCCAACGGCGGTACTTTTAATAGTAATACAAGCCGCACAATCACTTGGACAGCCCCCAATACTGAGGGGGTCTATCAAATCAACGTGAGTGCAACGGACAACGGCAATCTTTCAGCACAAGCCACGACCACCATTTTAGTTAAAAACTTTAATGCTACACCTGGCAAACTCATCGCGCATTATCCATTTTCAAGCAATACGGATGATATAAGCGGTAATCAATTGCATGGTCAAGGCTTTGGAACTGTGTTTGTGGCGGATAGAAATGGCGTAGCTGGAAGAGCCATTTATTTTAATGGCGGTACTCAAAATGTGAGGGTGACAAATAGTCCTCTGTTGAATGTACAGAATGCTATTACGGTGAGTTGTTGGTTCAATGCTACTCGATTGGGCGATAAAGAAGTGTTTCTACTTTCTCATGGCAGTTGGCAAAACCGTTGGAAAATCTCTTTGACGCCTGAAAAAAACTTGCGTTGGACGGTGAATACGCTCAATGCTGTGGCTGATTTGGATGCGCCGACGCCTTTTGCGATTGATAGTTTTTATTATATCACCGCTACTTATGATGGTGCTTTAATGGCTATTTATGTCAATGGAAAATTAGTATCTTATAAACCCTTAACGGGCAATATCCGAACCACTACCCTACCCTTTTTAATGGGTCAAATGCTGCCCGATAATGCTGAGTATAATTTTAAAGGTGTGATTGATGAGGTGAAATTGTTTGATTATGCTCTTTCACCGACTGCGGTAGCTACTTTGTATCAGCAAAGTACAACGGCATTGAGGGACTTATTTACTTCTAAAGCCTTGAAGGTAGAAGTATCGCCGAATCCTGTTTCTGATATATTAAAAGTAACATTTCCTTTTAATTCAAATACCAACAGACAAGTAGAGATTAGAGATATTAATGGGCAATTAATGCTCAAAATAGGCATGAATGTCATTGCGAGCGGTAGCGTGGCAACTGAGGGGGTCAATGTAAGTCATTTAGTATCAGGGGTTTATATAGTCAGTATTCAATTAGATAATCAGATGGCTGTTGCGCGATTTGTAAAATTGTAAAATGAGATGGTTTTTTGAAGAAAAGAATACTTGAGTACTGATAATTTCGGAAATCTTAGAAATAAACATTTTGACACTACGTGTCATAGCGTAAAGTTCAAAAGCGTGGTTATTATAAACATTTTGACTCTACGAGTCAGTCCAGCTTTTATCGGGATATTTTATCGAGATGTTTTTAAAAATTGAGAGAATATAAATGACTCGGAGAGTCAACATGTTTATAATAATGCGTATTTCAAACGATTCCTACTGACACGTAGTGTCAAAATGTTTATTTCGGAGATTTCCAAAGTTATCAGTGAGTATTCAAAAGTGAATAACTAAGCAGTTCCAAAGACCCTCTCAGCAGTCAAAAAGACTGCTTGAGCATTCGACGATGAATACCGCAGCAGTCAAAAAGACTACCCGAGCATTGAAATAATGCGAATAATGGGTTGAAATAATCGCAGAGCGATTGAATGTGAATAACCTTCGATGTAATCGGAGGGTTAAAGTGAATGGATTGCCATAACTGCGAAGCAGTTGAATGTGAAACATTGCCAATTACTGACTATTTTACATTCAACTGCTCCGCAGTTATGGACATTTTTATAATTATCCCCTGATTGCATCAGGGGTTATTCATATTTAATCACTCCGTGATTATCAACCCATTATTCGCATAAATAATCAAACGTCATTGTTTTAATCATTAAAAATAGTCAATAATGAAACCGTATTTACAATTCTTATTCACGCTAACGGGCTTGTTCTTAACCACTTTGGGTTTAGCGCAAACACCCGTTGCCCAATATTCCTTTACGGGGAATGCCAACGACCTGTCCTCCTTCGGGAATCATGCGGTCGTAAATGGTGCTACGCCGACACAGGATAGATTCAATCTGCCCAATCGAGCCTTCGCTTTTGATGGTCTTCAAAGTTCTATCCGCGTTAGTAATGCGGCGCAATTGAACTCTGCCAATACCACCATTAGCTTTTGGGTCAAGGTTGCCAAATTGCCTGTGACGGGTGAAGCCTTTATCCTATCGCATGGCGGCTGGCAAGAGCGGTGGAAAATATCATTGCCTCCGCATGGTAAGCCTGTTTTCACAACAAACAGTGCAGGCGGCAGCATTAAAGATATGGATACCGACTCTGTATCTTTGCCTGTTGGTGCATGGCGGCATGTGGTCATGACGCACGACGGCACGAATGATAAGGTGTATATTAATGGTGTTTTAAAAAACAGCAAAGCAGCTGCAGGTGCTTTGAACAACACCACAAAACCTTTAGGTATCGGCTATGATCCGATTGATACGACCAATTATTTCAATGGCTCACTCGATGAAGTGATGATATTCAATACGGCTTTGACTGCTGCTGAAATTACCATACTTTATACCGCTCAAAGCACAGCTACGGCTGTTGTCAATGAGCGTGTAGCAGCATATTCTTTCAATGGTTCAGGCTTTGATTCTTCGGCTTACGCCAATCATGGAACTTTAACGAACGTGAAAGCAACGACCGACCGTTTTGGTTTTGGTTCAAAAGCATACGAATTTAATGGGAGGTCTTCCGCTATAAAAGCATCTAATAGTGCCGCACTCAATTCTCCAACCACCACCGTTAGTTTTTGGGTAAAAGTCAATGCTCTGCCTGTTTCGGGCGAGGCTTTCCTCTTTTCTTATGGTGGCTGGCAAGAACGCTTGAAAATATCTGTACCGAGTCATGGTAAAGTGGTTTTCAGCACCAATAATGTCGGCACTGGCAACTCAGACATGGATGCAGGTGATGGCAACGCATTACCTATCGGCGTGTGGAAACATGTGGTGATGACACACGATGGGGTGAATGATAAAATCTTTATTGATGGTGTAAAAAAAGCATCAAAAGCTGTTACAGGCAATTTAAAAAGCACCGTCAATCCAGTGGGCATCGGCTACGACCCTATTGACAATGGCGGTTTTTTCAATGGTGCTTTAGATGAAGTTCAGGTTTATAATTACGCCCTTACTGAGGGGGAGGTCACTGCACTTTATACCACTCAATCATTGTCTCCGGCTACTGCAACTGATTTGGTAGCAGATTATAAATTGAATGGTAATGGCATTGATGATTCCCAATTTGGCAATCATGCTACGGGCAAAGCAACACCTACGGCTAATCGCTTTAATTTTGGTAGCAACGCCATGAGTTTTAATGGTACAAAGAGTGATTCACTCATTGCATCTAACTCAACGGTTTATCAATCGGATTTTGCAACCATTAGTTTTTGGATAAAAGTGAATGCTTTGCCTGTCAGTGGTGAGGTATATTTATTGTCGCATGGTGGCTGGCAAGAGCGTTGGAAAGCCTCTTTACCTGCTCATGGTAAGCCTGTTTTCTCTACTAAAAATGCAGCGGGTGCTAATGTGGACATGGATTCGGATTCTGTTTCATTGCCTTTAGGTCAATGGCGGCAGGTCGTTATGGTGCATGATGGCACGAATAATAAGCTATTTATCAATGGGGCATTAAAGAAAAGTGTTGCCTCAACAGGCGCATTTGGCAAAACAAAAAACCCGTTTGGTATCGGTTACGACCCGATTGATGGAGGCTCTAATTTCAATGGTAGCCTTGACGATATTAGATTATACAACCGCGCTTTAACGGATGTTGAAATCGCTGCACTTTACACGACTCAAAATGCTACGCCGACTATTGCAGGTACATTAGTTGCCAGTTATCCATTCAATAATGATGGTGCAGACGTAACGGCTTACGCCAATGCTGCAACCTTAACAAATGCGACGCTGGCGACTGACCGTTTTGGTAAAGTCAATAAAGCTTTGGCAGTGAACAATAGCCAAGTGAAAGCCGCTAATTCAGCGCAATTAAATTCAGCTAATACAACCATTAGTTTTTGGGTAAGAGTAGCGGCTTTGCCTGCCAGTGGTGAAGTGTATCTTTTATCAAATGGTGGTTGGCAAGAGCGTTGGAAAGCCTCTTTGCCTGCTCATGGTAAGCCTGTTTTCTCAACAAAAAATGCGACAGGTTCTAATGTGGATATGGATTCGGATTCAGTCGCCCTGCCTGTTGGTCAATGGCGGCATGTCGTTATGACGCACGATGCTGTTGGTAATAAAATATTTATCAATGGTCAGTTAAAGAAAAGTGTAGCAGCACCCGGTGCTTTAGGCAATTCAACCAAGCCTTTGGGTATCGGTTATGACCCTATTGATTCATCAGGTTTCTTCAATGGTTCTTTGGATGACATTCAAATTTATAATGTCGCTTTGACAGATGCAGAAGTAGCAGCTTTATATACTGCTCAAAATACAGCACCTGCCAATACAGATACACAAGCACCGAGCACCCCCCTCAGTCTTTCGGCAGTTGTGTCGTTCACAACAGTCACTTTGTCGTGGTTGCCTTCTACAGATAATGTAGGTGTTGTGGCGTATAATGTGTTTAGAAATAATGTCCTTATTTTAACCACAACCAATACCTCCACCCCTATTTCAGGCTTAACCGCCACAACCAAATTTACTTTTGGCGTAACGGCTGTTGATGCGGCGGGCAATCAATCGACTATGTCCACTTTGCAAGTCACAACGGGTCAAGACCCAACGCCTGATACGCAAGCCCCCTCAGTACCGACTAATTTCCAAGCGCAAGTGGGCTCCAATTCCGTTCAATTATCATGGACAGCTTCTACGGATAATAGAGGCGTTGTTGGTTATATTATTTTCCAAGATGGTGCGGTGATAGACACTGTTTTAGCACCTACTTTGACCAAATTTGTCACCGGTTTAACATCTCAAACAGCTTATACTTTCGAGATATTAGCCTACGATGTGGCTAAAAACAAATCGGCAAAAGTAGAGAGAACCGTCACCACATTGGCGCCGGTCAATACAGGAGAGCCGGGATTAGTGGCTAACTATCCTTTTGATGACAATGCGAATGATGCTACGCCTTATGCCAATCATGGTGCAATCGGCGGCAATCCTACTTTTATTACACGAGCAGGAGCAACAGGCAAAGCCATTCGATTTGATGGTAACAGAGACTCCGTATTGGTTAAAAATGCCGTTCAATTGCTTTCTGATTTTACGACTGTTGGTTTTTGGATTCGGGTAGATAGCACCAATATTGCAGATGCAGAGGCTTATGTGATTGACTTTGGTCACTGGGATCAACGTTGGAAAATATCATTGCCACAACATCTTAAAATCGTTTGGACAACCAATAGTAAAAATGCTTTGTCCAATAATTTTATTACAGACATGGACAGTGGCGACGGCAACGAAATGACAAAAGGCATTTGGTGGCACGTGACGATGGTACATAATGGCGTCAACAATATCGTGTATGTCAATGGTATAGAAACTAAAAGAGCCCCTCATACAGGTAAATTGAACAGCACAGCGCGTCCATTAGTCTTTGGTAGCGATGCAGTTGAAGGCGGGCGGTATTTCATTGGCGCTTTGGATAATGTCAAAATATACAATAAAGCCTTGACGGCTGCCGAAATAAATAGCTTATTCAGAAGAGGCACTACGCCTACGGACGACCAACCAAGTGTTGAATTATTAGCTGTTGTAAAAGGTATTTCACCGAATCCAACATCTGATTTTTTAACTATTAAACATGCTTTCACAGGCAATGAAGCGGTATTGGTGCGGGTTTTTGACTTAGCAGGACGTCAAATTGATGCGCTTAGTTTTGGTAAAAACCAAATACCGAGCGGTCAATTCTCTTTGAATGTGAGCCAATATCCACAAGGCACTTACTTGCTCAATTTTGTGCAGGCGGGTAAGAGCTTGGGCGCGTTGAAGTTCGTTAAAAAATGATAAATGATAAATGATGAATGATGAATTTTGCACCCCCTCAGTATTTTGATGCTTTTAGTATTGATTTTTAAGGGGTTGCAGTATTTATCATTCATCATTTATCATTTATCATTCATCTTTATTTTAATTCTTAAATAGTTGATTGTGAACTGTTTAACTTAGAAATGTTATCTTTCTAATTGAGTATTTTTGTTAACGTATCCCCCCAACCCCCGAAGGGGGAGTCGTTTGGAAGTAGTTTAAAAGTCATTGTTTTACATGGCTATGATTTCTATTCAGTGAATAAAATGTCCTCGTTCATTTTATTCCAAATGGCTCCCCCTGCGGGGGTTGGGGGGAAAACGCCAATCAAAACACTCAATTTATTTTAGTTTTTACAATAAAATACCGAGGGAGTAATAATAGTAGTATATTCTGGTAACTTCGGAAATCTATAAAATAAATATTTTGACACTACGTGTCATTAGTAATCTCTTGAAATTCTCGTTATTATAAACATTCTGACTCTACGAGTCATTTATATTCGCTCAATTTTCTATGACTCGTAGAGTCAAAATGTTTATAAT
>JAYUUR010000629.1:0-7174 GCA_043754475.1 Saprospiraceae bacterium
AGAATTGTCAAAGCGGAAATTGCTGAAAAATAATGCTCTGATACTGAGGGGTGTCATTAGAGTTTGAAAGTAATAAGAATTCTATATTTTCTTAAAAAAAAGCTACTGCGAGTATCCTCTTAGTAGCACTATTATCTTTAATAAAAACTCGTTTACAATAAAATTGATTTCTGATAATAATAGCTTAATTTTGTAAAAAAACTAATCATGCCTATTATATTTCAAAAATATCCTCGAATTGTTGCTGATATTGAATATTGCGATGGAAAACCTCGTGTTCAAGGTACTCGCATCACTATTTCTGCCATCTTATCTTATTTCGCAGGTGGAATGACAGTTGACAAAATGCTTGAAGCTTTTCCGCAATTATCAAAAGAAGATATTACTCAAGCCTTATCTTTTGCTGCATCCCAATTTCAAGAAATTTATCTACCTCTCAAAGCAGCATGATACATTTTGTATTGGATGAAAATATAACCATTTTATTCAAAAAGCCCTTTGAACGGTGTGATTACGCAGTATCACACGTTTCAGAAGTAGGTCTTTTAAGTACTCCTGATGAAAAAATAGTCGAATTTGCTGCCAATAACAATTACGTAATTGTTACTTTTGATTTGGATTTTTCAAGGATTATGGCTCTTTCTAAACACCAATTGCCTTCAATAGTTACTCTTAGAATAGTCGGTATTACTGAAGAATATCTTGAAAATATCATTCGCTATAATTTCGCTGATTTAATACAACCTTTAACTGAAGGTGCATTAGTGACTATTGATGATAGTCGTATCCGAATTAAAAAATTACCTATTCAAAAAGAGCCTTAATCATTTGATTATCAACCCATTAGAATATTCATCACTCATCATTTATCATTCATCATTACCTTAAACCCCTACTTTCTCTCCCACCATCGCCAAAGCATTCATGATTTTGATATACAATTCCTGCGGCTTGAATGGTTTGGATATATAATCATTCATACCGATTTCAAAACATTTATCGGCTTCAGTCTTGGTTGCTGTAGCTGTAAGGGCGATAATCGGTACATTGGATTTCTCTCGTATGCGCGTAGTCGAGTCAAAACCATTCATGACGGGCATTTGCAAATCCATCAGAATCAGGTCGTAGCCATGCGCTCTGTATTTATCAACAGCCACCAGTCCGTTTTCAGCAATATCTACCGTAACATATGGCGACCAACTCATCAGTAGCTTTTTTGTAGCCATTTGATTTAAGAAATGGTCTTCTACAAGCAGAAGTTTCAACGGCGAATCTGGTGCAGAAGCATCTAATATAATTTGCTTAACCGCTCTCACAGGCATTTCCACTTCAAATGTAGTCGTATCATTATTGCGATTGGCGATGTTAAATGACCCCCTCAGTATTTTCACCAATTTGCTCACTATGGCAAGTGCCAATTGCTGTTTGTCGGTTTCGTTCGAATCATTTTTAATGGTTTCGAGAATTTTATTCTCTTCCATCAATTCTTTTATCTGCGTAATCGTCAAAGCGCGACCACTATATGAGGTCTTGAGGAATAATTGCGTTTGTTTTTCAATGGTATCAATACCCATTTCCATCACAATTTTACCACTTGACGGCGTATAGCGAATGGCGTGATCAACGAGATTATAAATGACTTGAGTAATTTTTTTAGAATCGGCAATGATTTTTTCAGGTAAATCTTCGGGCAAATTAAATTCTAACTTGATTTTAGCATTGTCCACTTTGATTTGGATAACCTTTTTGATGGATTGTAAAAAGTCTTTGATATTCAATTCATCATTATCAGGTTTCATATTTTGAGAAACAAGCATTGAGAAATTCAACATGTTATTTATCATCAAAGACAAATCATCTACCGATATTTTTAATCCTTCTACCAGTTCTTTTTGTTGTATAGAAATAGTTGTATTTTCAATTAAATACAACAAATTCACGATACTACTGAGGGGTGTCCGAATGTGAAAACTCATATCTTGCATCGCCTCCTCTTTCAAAATTGAGGTTTGGCGGTTGATATTTTGTTCCATTATAAACTGCTCATTCACCTTACGCTCTGTAATATCTTGTACGCCGCCCACGAGCAACATCCTCTGAGTAATGTCATCGAAAAAGACTTGGGCATGAACTGTGAGCCATTTTATAGCCGTACCATCTACAACAATGCGATGCTCAATTTTATATAATTTACCATCTTTCATGGCTTGCTCGAAAAAATGCTCTACGCTGTCTCGATCTTCGTAATGCACGTAACGGTTGTAATCAGACATGCCTGTCGGGATACTGCCTGGATGAAAACCGAATATTTTATAAATCTCATCCGTCCACACCATTTCGTTTGTCACCAAATCCATTTCCCAATTGCCAAAACCTGCCAATTGTTGAGCTTTCACAATGCGGCGTTCGTTGATAGTCAACTCACGCTTGGTTTCTTCTAATTTTTGGAATTCTTTATGGCGTTGGATGGCGTAGCGAACAGCTCTACCTAATAATTTACCATCAAATTGACCTTTTACAAGAAAATCCTGTGCGCCTGCTTTCACAGCTTGGTTGCCCACTATTTCATTGTTGACGCCTGTCAAAACAATTACAGGAATACTTGAAAAAGTTTCCATGTACCTATTGAGCGTCTTAAAGCCTTGAGAATCGGGAAGTGAAAGGTCGAGTAGGACAATATCTACCTCGTGTTTATTCAAGATGTCCATGCCCTCAAAAAAGGTATCTGCTTCAAATAACTCATATTTGAAAGCAGCATCTTTCATATAAATTTTCACTAACTGAGCATCTCCTGCATTATCCTCAATGATAAGAATATTTGTCGTTTGTCTAACGTTCATGTTCAGGGATTTCATTAAAATTTAACAGTGTAGAATTTGTGCTTAATCATTCATTAAAATATTGCTCAGTAATGTTTGGAAACAAATCATTAAAAAAATTACTTGAATGAAGAAGGTAAAATGGCAGTCATGAGCCAAAACTCTTCAATTTTGAGTACGATATCAAAGAATTTATCAAAATCGACGGGTTTATTAATGTAGGCATTCACATTTAAATTGTATGTTCTGACAATATCTTGCTCTGCGTTGGAAGTGGTCAAAACGACCACTGGTACGTATTTGAGCGACAAATCATTTTTGATTTCGCACAATACCTCTCGCCCATCTTTTTTAGGAATGTTCAAATCCAACAGAATAATGTCCGGTCGAGTCACATTCTCGTAGGGTGGTCGGCGATACAAGTAGTTCAAAGCATCCTCGCCATCCATGACAACGCTCAGTTTCACAGGCATCCGTGATTCCCGAAAAGCCTCCTGAGTGAGCCTTACATCACCAGGGTTATCTTCTACTAATAAAATATCAACAGGTCTTGTTAATTTTTGCATAATTTGTAGCGTAATTTTTAAAAAATTGGGTTTGTAGCGATTATGGTTTAAATCTAAATTATTATGGTAGTTTTCAAATAATTAAAAACTTATTAGTTTAAAATCAAAATTAATGCCTAAAAAGCCTTTTAAACTTCTCAAAACCAAATTAGGCAATCTATATTTGCATTTTTACTGATTATCAACCAATCGTGACAATTAAACAATTATGCGCTCACTCAACCAATATCAATCTTTTTTTCAATATTATCTGTCCGAAAATGCTTTTATGCAATCACCTTCGGAACTCTACGAACCCGTCAATTATATACTCTCGCTTGGTGGCAAAAGGCTGCGTCCGCTCTTAGCACTGATGGGTTGTGAACTGTTTGATGCCCATATTGAAAAAGCCTTGCCGATAGCCATGTCCGTTGAAGTTTTTCACAATTTCACATTGTTACACGACGATATTATGGATTCTGCACCCCTCCGAAGGGGAAAACCCACTGTTCATATGCAATACAATGTCAATACAGGCATCCTCTCGGGCGATGTGATGTTGATATATGCTTATGATTTTTTGATGAAAGTTGAAAACCCTGAAATTGCTCTAAAACTTATAAAAGTTTTTAATAAAATGGCAATTGAAGTGTGCGAAGGGCAACAGTACGATATGAATTTTGAAATCCGAAACGATGTGACAATCAATGAGTACCTCAAAATGATAGAATTGAAAACGGCGGTATTGATAGCGGCAGCTTTTCAAATGGGTGCTTTAGTAGGAGGGGCATTGGAAGCGGAAGCCCAACACCTCTACGAATTTGGGAGAAATGTGGGCATGGCTTTTCAAATTCAAGACGATATATTAGATACCTACGGCGACCCTGAAAAGTTCGGTAAAAAAGTAGGCGGTGATATTATTCAAAATAAAAAAACGTACCTCGTTTTAAAAACATATCAACTCGCTAATCCTTCGCAACAAGCTGATTTACAACAACTTATGAATACCATCACTGCGGATGAAGTTCAAAAAATTGAAGCCGTCAAATCAATTTTTAATGCCTTAAATATCAGAGAAGAAGCAGAAAAAACTATGACCAACCACCTCAATATTGCCTTCCAACACATCGACGATACCCCCCTCAGTACAGAACGTAAAAATTACCTCAAAACATGGGCTAATGAGCTGATGATGAGAAACAGTTAATTTAGTGAAAAGTGAAAAACGAAAAGTGAAAAATATTGAGTTGCAATTTTTCACTTTTCAATAATCTATGCCAAATGAAACCATCACCTGCGTCATGTTAATACCGACTATTTTCAGAAATTGATGATAAGGCAGATTGTGCGTAGTGGCTCGACTCAAATCTTGAGACGTTTCATAAACAAACCAAGTCGTTTTCATCCAACAAATGCCAATGACCAAGGCATAGAGCACTGTTTTACCAAAATAACCACTGTCTTCTATAATAACCACAGCCTCACCAATGAAAATAATAGCCAAATATTCCAATAAATTGCGTTGATATTTCTTCATTAATTATAGAAATAATTTTTCTTGTAATTCATAAAAAAGTCTAAATTAAATCTACGGAATAATCACCACCTCCACCCGCCGATTCAAAGCCCTACCCTTTTCAGAATCATTCGACGCTACAGGTCGAGACGCACCATGGCCAATCGTTGAAATTTTGATAGTATTCGGAATGCCCAATTTTTTCAAAGCCTCCGCCACAGCCTTCGCTCGATTGTCCGAAAGGATTTGATTCTCCTCTTTATTCCCTGTAATATCGCAATGCCCTTCTATGCGGAGTTGGCATTTAGGATAAAATTGTAGCATATCCGCGAGGTAATTGAGCCATTCCTGTGCGCGGGTTTTGATGTCGTATTTAGCCACATCGAACAGGATTTTATCTTCAATATTCACCTTTATGCCCTCATCGGTCATGGTTGCTTTAGTGGCTTCGGCTGCTGTGGTCAAGCGCGTTGAGTAATTTTTTATATTGAATGGTTTCTCTTCCTCACCGGATTTGCGAATGAATAATTGCAGCCCCATTTTCGTCGGCACCGCTTGAAAATACCAAACGACTATGGTATGAAAGCCTTTTGTCAAGGCAACTTCCCTTCTCCGAATGGTCATTTTGTGGATTCCATCGTTATTAATCATCCCTTTGCTATCAATCCACAGAGCCGAGCCATCGTCGGACGCCAATCGAAACTCGTATTTACCCGCCGTTTCCAATTCAAAAACACCTTTATAGACGATGCCAAACCACATCCGTCGATTGGGTACGCCCGGGAAATCGTAAGTCAAATCCCTTTCCGAAATATTCAACGATTGCGTGTAGATATAACCCAGTATCGGGAGGTCTTCTACTGAGGGGGTATAGTGTCGCACTGTATCGGGCAGCGCATAAATAGTGCCTTTAAAACTCGCTAAAAGAGGTTTCAACTGCCCAAAGTCTTCCATTTTTTGAGCCTTGATATGGAGAGAAATTAAAATAAAAGAAATAATTATCGGTAATTTCATATTCGTTGGTTTGGGCATAAAATTAGTGTTTTTATTAGGAAAAACGTCTTTTTTAGTGCTTTTTACTGAGGGTGTGTTAAATTTTAAATCACCTTTGTTTTTTATTTTCCAATAAAAAAACGGCTAAAAAGATGTCACCTTGACCCTTTTTAGCCGTTTTTATGTGCATATACTGAGGGGGTAAGATATGCCTATTTCAGAATATCTTATGGCTCTACTGCTCTATTTCATTTTCGATTTCTTCAATAATCTGTTTTAGTTTTTTAACAGGTAAGTCAAAGAAGTCAGATAACATTTCTAAGCTCTTACCACGCTTATAAGCATCGTAAATAGATATTTTTCTACCTTTTTCAATACCTTTTTCAATACCTTCTAAGATAAATTCATCAATTATAGTCATAGCTTCAGGTTTTAAATTGTTATCAGATTGAATGACTTGTTGGATAATCTTTTGGCGAGATATACCCGAAATAGAAGTCAAATATACGCCAAAAGCGCGAATAAACCAACCTATTTGTTCATTTTTCTATCTCCATAGCCCGAAAACCAAAGTTCAACCATATGGGTTATAATATAGTGTTTATCCAAATAGTGTTTAAAAGCCAATAATGTTTTTTGAAGCAGAATAGATTGAAATGTCCGAATGACTTCATCTGAATAGTCTTGTAAATTAATCAATAGATATTCAAAACGCGGCAAAAATGGTAATATTTCAAGTTCAACGTCTCCAAAATAGCTTTCCAACGGTTCGGTAATCCATTTTTCTTTACCATGATAAACGATAACAGGAACAATCGGAACGAGCGATTGGTTCGCTGCCAATTGCGTTTTCCATGCACCGCGTATATAATCCATTAATTGAAAATGTGGATGCGTTGGCTTATAGCTTTTATGTTCAAATAAAAATGAAATAAGCACTTGTTTATTACCCTTTTTGAACTGACATCGCCAAACTAAATCAGCATAAAACTCCGATAATTCATCCGTTATATATGAATTTGGTTCTACCTCAAGGGTGTCGAGATCAAGTTTATTCAACAGTTCTTTCCTTAAAAACTGCGATAAACATGCTGCCGCAATGAGCTTAATGCCAAAAGCAGCCTTGAAGAATTTGTCGTGCGGGTTATTGAGATTGTTACTGTGGTCAGTGCTTTCGCTCATAGTAGTTTATAAATTTATGGGTACACTACATGACAATTTTTTTGAGTTCAAAGAAGTTGTCATGTAGAATTTTATAGATATAAGAAAAAATAAGGTTTATCTCATTACAAACTCTGTAA
>JAYUUR010000630.1:0-7169 GCA_043754475.1 Saprospiraceae bacterium
TTATCATTGGGCGGCAGTTCTTCTAAAAACTCTTGAATACGTTTGGCTTGCTCGCTGAGTACAATGAGGCTTGTGTTTTTACCATTATTGCTTTCAAATTCCTCGCTTGCCCATTCTTTTAGATAACTGAAAATTTCAATGATTTCATCCTTCGGCGCACTTTTTTCAATGTCATAAGTCGTTCTATCAAACCAAAATTTGTATTGATGGCGAATTTTATCAATATTTATACTGCTGTCAGCCAATGCTTTAGCTTGCAAATTTTCAAAAAATTGACTTGTTTTTGCAAACCAGTGTTCTCCACCAATACCTGGTCGCTGAGAAATTAAATTGGCAATCACAGTTGCTAAATCTGCGTCCAGAGGCTTGGCTGGCATCGTGACAAATTCCAATATTTTATACGGGTCTATTGGACGCCATAAAAATGTGGTTACTAATTTAAGAAGCTGCAAAGTCGGTCGCCCTAATGATGACGACGGCAAACCAAACGATGGCAACCCGTTTTGAATCAATGCATCATCCAAAACGCGATTTTTATCAGGAATTAAAAACACAGGTTTGTACCATTTATTCAAACTCAAAATCTTAGCAAAATAAGCGGCAGCATCCGTATCTCTCGCAGATTCTAATATAATGAGTGAGCCATCCGCTTGTAGTTTTTGCTTTTCTCCACGAAGTAATTTATTTTCTATAAAATCTTTAAAAATATTTAAATCTGTTGGAGGATTAAGATATTTGGATATTGGGATATTGGGTGATTGTAAAGGTTTTATGACAATATTTTTATGTTTTAATAACTCAAAAAGGCGTTGATACTGAGGGGGTAGGAGAGCGAGCGGTTCATTGTGAAAAATGGTAGAAATAGGCACGTTTTTATCAGATAGTGCTTGTAAAACGGCATCAAAACGATCAGCATAGCCTGCTACTAATTTTTTATTATCAGTTAAAAAATTTTCAATGTCAGATAAAATATTCAAACGCTCGCAAAGGGTATTATTTTTAAAATCCCAGCCAGCGAGTAGCAACTCATCACGCCGCGCTAAAAGAGCTTCGGCACAAGCTAATTGATCGGCATCGAAGGAGTTTTTGTAAAATATTGGATGAGCATCACGGGTATTATTTTTCAGATATTTTGAAATGGCTTGGCGATATTGCTCGGTACGGATATGTTCTATGCGATTGATATGCCCCTCTAAACCTAAGTGAGCTTCAAGGAAAGAGAGCAAACCTTTGGAGCCGAGATAGAGGATATTTTCGGAGGTTGCTTCGTTCCCTCGCATAGACAACTCGTTCTTTACAAGGGCATTTTGCTTAGGGTACACAACCTCATCGAAACATAAACCGTAATTAATAGTGTATGGCAAGTGTCAAATTGTTTTAATTGATAAAAAAAGGTTTTAATAAAGGTAAAGATAAATCTGAATTTCAAAAATTTTGACATTTTTTGTTTTAAAATGGATTTTAATTTGTAAAATTGTCTGTATAATTTAAAAAAAATCAAACTTCATTTAACCAAAATCAGTATATTTGAACAAAATGTCTATTCAATTGTCATAATCATTAAGAAATGAAAATACAAAATTTTATCATCATACTATTGCTGCCTTTTACGTCGATGGCGCAATCTCGCCTTAGCCAAGATGCCAAAGGTATTATCTATGACCGTGAAGGTGTTTTCGATATGCGGATTCATACGCATGGTTGGGCGGTAGGCTATCAAATTGGTAAAATCAAGTCTTATTATAAGACCACTTTTTATAATTTCGAACTGGGTGAATTGCGGCATTATAAGGAAACGCGCAAATCCACTGATTTTTCAAGCATTTCCCCAAGCAACGGCTTTCGCTCTTACACATTTGGTAAGCAAAATTATGCTTTTGTACTGAGGGGGGGCATCGGTCAGAAAAGATACTATACTGAAAAGGCTTCAAAAAATGGGGTGGCTGTCGGCTTGACATATTCAGGCGGTTTGACTGCCGCTTTGATGAAACCTTATTATCTTGAAATAGGCGGTGCAAGGGATGGCTTGCCTGGCACAGCGATGAAATATACGCCTGAAAACGCTAAATTTTTTTTAGATCCCTATAGGATTCAAGGTAAAGGCAATTTGCTCAAAGGCGTTGGCCAAACGAAGATAATCCCCGGCATTTATGGTCAAATCGGGGTGCATTTAGATTGGGGCGCATTCGATGAATTTTTGAAAGCTGTTGAAGTCGGTATCATGCTGGATGTATTTCCTAAAAAATTGCCCATCATGATAACTGAGGAGAACCGCCCGTATTTTATGAACCTTTATGTATCTTTGCAGCTTGGAAAAAGAACTTAATAAAAATATGCTTGAACTTCCCATCGCAGAATCCAAACCCGCTCGCCAGGCGCGCCCTGATTGGTTGCGTGTAAAATTACCCATTGGTGAAGATTTTAAGAGAGTTAGAAATTTAGTTGATACGTATAATTTGCACACCATTTGTCAAAGTGGCAATTGCCCTAATATGGGCGAATGTTGGGGTGCAGGGACAGCTACTTTTATGATACTGGGCAACACTTGCACGCGCTCATGCTCATTTTGCGCTGTCAAAACGGGTCGCCCAAATGAATATGATGAAGATGAACCGCGCCGTGTAGCTGAAGCTATCCAATTAATGGGCGTCAAACATGCGGTTATTACAAGCGTCAATCGCGATGAATTGAAAGATAGAGGAGCTGAGATTTGGTTTCAAACCATTGTTAATATCAAAGGACTTTCGCCTCAAACCACCATTGAAACCTTGATTCCTGATGTGAAATCGAACTGGGAAGCTTTAGAAAGGATGATTTCAGCAGGTCAAGAAGTTGTGTCGCATAATATGGAAACCGTCGGAAGGCTTTACCGCAAGGTGCGCCCGCAAGCTAAATATGAACGCAGCCTTGAGCAAATCAAGCGCACTAAAGAATATGGCAAACGCACTAAAACGGGTATCATGCTCGGTTTAGGTGAGTTGAAAGAAGAGGTGTATCAAGCAATGGATGACCTTGTTGAAAATGGTTGCGATGTCCTCACATTGGGTCAATATCTTCAACCAACTAAAATGCATATTGAAGTGGCTGAATTTATTCATCCTGATATATTTGCAGAATATAAAGAAATTGGTTTAGCGAAGGGTTTCAAATTTGTAGAAAGTGGTCCTTTGGTACGGTCTTCTTATCATGCGGAAAGACATCTTTGATAGTTATGAGTTATGAGTTGATAGTCAATTGGTTAGAATTAAAATTATTTATTTTGTTTTATAAAAAAAGCTCTCAAAATCATTTTGAGAGCTTTTTTTACGTCCAATTGTGATTGCGAGGCACGAAGCAACTGAGGGGGTATTAGTTATGAGTTATGAGATGTGCGTAAAAAACTCATAACTCATAACTCATAACTAACTTATTGTCTAAGTTTACTATTCCTTTTACCATAAATAAAATACACGACGATACCCAAAGCCATCCAGCTAAAGGCAGCTAAAAGTGTAAATTTATCTAAAGCGACTATCATACCCAAACAAACCAAAGCTCCCAGAGGTGCTACGATATAGACGGCAGGTGTACGGAAAGGGCGTTTCAAATCAGGGTCAGTTCTACGGAGAACGACTACTCCAATACTCACTAAAACGAAAGCCAATAAAGTACCAAATGACGTCAAATCACCCGCTAAACTGCCTGGTATAAAAGCTGCAAATGCGCCGACGAAAGCAAATACAATCCAGTTGGATTTATAAGGTGTGCGGTACTTAGGATGCACTTCGCCAAATATAGACGGTATCAAACCATCGCTTGACATAGAGAAAAATACGCGTGATTGACCCATCAACATCACTAAAATAACTGATGAAAAACCGGCTAATATAGCTACGGTTACTAAAGTACCTAACCACTCTAAACCTGTCATATAAGTTTCTATCGCATAAGCCACTGATGCTTCTTTACCTGCTGTTTTGAACTCTGTATAGTTCGCTACTCCTGTCAGCACGTGAGCGAATAAAATATACAAAACTGTGCAAACCGCTAACGAACCCAAAATGCCAATTGGCATATCTCGACCGGGGTTCTTAGCCTCTTGGGCAGTTGTGGAAACGGCATCAAAGCCAATAAATGCAAAGAAAACGATGGCTGCACCGCCTAAAACGCCTCCCCAACCATGTTTAAAAATGCCTTCATGTCCGGGTGTGCCTTCTGGAATCATGTATGGAATATGATTAGCTTCTCTTATATAACCCCAACCAACTGCTATGAAAACCAATACAATAGATACTTTCAAAAACACAATCACAGCATTGACTGAGGCAGACTCTTGAGTTCCTCTAATCAATAATAATGTCAATAATAGTAAAATCACTAAGGCTGGTGCATTCATAATACCACTTATGCCACTCACATCTTGTTCAAACGGCGAATGACACCATTCATAAGGTATTGCCCCCCCCAGCAATTTATTCAAATATTCACTCCACGCTATCGAAACCGTAGCAGCTCCTAAGGCATACTCCATGATTAAAGCCCAACCTATAATCCAAGCCACTAATTCGCCCATCGTTACATACGCATACGCATACGCACTGCCTGAAATGGGAATAGACGATGCAAACTCTGCATAACATAAACCTGCTAACGCGCAACCGATAGCGGCGACGATAAACGATAATGTGACTGCCGGACCCGCTGCTTTAGCTGCAGCATCTGCAGTCCGTACAAATAAACCGGCGCCAATAATGGCACCGATACCCAAAGCGACCAAGTTCATCGCGCCAAGCGTGCGTTTCAATCCTTTCTCATTATCAGCGGCTTGTGCCAGTATCTGAGCGAGAGGTTTTCTAATAAAAAGGCTCATAAATTGATTTGTTTAAATTTTTGAAATGACCAAATTTGGTTGTTGATTATTAAAGTTAGTTTCTTATTATTGCCAAATAAAATTTCATAGAAGCAAAAGAAAGGAAAATATATTGGTTATCAAAGGTTTTACCATTTTTTTATACAACGTGCTTGTTTTCATTATAATTCAATGCTCGATTCACCGCCAATTTCTTTATAACTCACACCACTAATTGAGCGGATATTAGCCAATGGATCATATTTTTTCACATTTTCCAAGTTCAAATGCGTCATTTCTTCCAATTGACTGAGGGGTATTTGATATGTTTTGTAAGCACCAAAACCGTCTTCCCCAATCAGTTCCCGCTCGCCCATATCATCCAAATAATCTTCATGGCTCAAAAGATAGGCTGTTACTGAGGGGGTACCATCCTTCTTTATCAAGGCTGCCATTTTCCAAAATTGCAAGGGTAAAAGAGCATTTCTGTAAGCGAAATCATGCTCCGTGAATACTGGACCCGTAAAAACCGAGACTTTCAAATCTTCGACATCTGTATTTTTCAAGATATAATCCTCCAAACTGAGCCATGTTACCCGATTCAAATTTTTATGCTGTGGTGCACACACTGTCAAGTGGAAGGTATCGGCATCGGCTGCTAATGCCACATCGCCCCAAACTGGGTCGAGCCGCCGCACCAAATGTCCTAAATCCAAATTGTTACCTTTATAATACTCTTTGCCCAATTGTTGCGCCTTATCTAAACGGGGGTCATAAATCCATTTATCGCTCTCTCGAGGATTGTCTATACTTTTTGAACCATCAATATTCACCGCCGCGAGCATGGGCATATTGCGCTCTTTGTTCATGGCGATTGAAAAATGATGATACTTCAAAAAGTGTCGATTGCCAGCCTGTGGATTTTTCAAAACAGTCAATTTGCCTTGAAGATTTTTGAGTAAAACATTCAATTCAATCTTAAAATCAGTAGTTTTTATAAAATGTGCATCGTATCCTTTTCTATTTGCATATGCAAGGATAGACGATGGCGGCAATGTATCAACCGGCGTGGTAGCAGCAGGTTTTGCTTTAGGTTTTTTAACGGGTACAGAGGGGTTTATTTCATCGACTTCTGGAATATTTGGCTTCGGTGCAGTCGGTTTGGCCGTTTCAGAATCGGGTTTTTCTACCTCACTTTTAGGTTTTTTCTGAGTAAAAGTATAGATAGCAACTCCAGCCATAGCCAAAAGAAGTAAAAGAAGAATGTATGTACTCATAGGTCATTATTTTCAGCTAAGATACGATTTGATGGGAGAAATATGTTTTTTACCCGTATTTTTTGTTGTTAAAAAATCCAATGCCCGATGTTCAGCCCATGAATATTTTTTATCGCCTGCTAATGGAAAACCGCAATGACCACCGTCAGTCGGTGTTTCAAGATGAATATGGGCGTGTTCATTTGCTAAATCGTAGGGAAAACATTCGGCGGAGAGCAATGGGTCATTTTTTGCTTGAACAATCAGCGCAGGAATTTCCAATTGAGGAATAAAATTCAAGGCAGAACCGATTGAATAAAAGGTTTCAAGGTCGGAATAACCATTTATTTTACAGAAATAGGTGTGCATTTGTGCATTCCAATCCTTTTGAGTGATGTCTTTAGGCGTTAATTTATGTGGGAAAAGGGCAATTTTTGCTACTAATTTAGGTTGCAATTTCTTTTCAAAGTTCAATCTGTACAGCCAATTATGTTTTTCACCCAACAATTCAGACGACGATTTCATATCCAAAGGTGCGGAGAACGCAATCACCCGTTTTACTGAGGGGTGTGCTTGGAGCGAGGCATATTTTAATGAAATATTGCCACCCATACTGAAACCAATTAAGGCAATTTCATCATAATTTTTGGTCGAAAAAGCGTGTTTGACTACAGAGTCAATGTCATCAACATTGCCATGATTGTACATTTCAAAGGCTCGATTCATCTCACCACTGCACGAACGGCAATTCCAAGACAACACATCCCAACCATTTTCGGCCATTATTTTAGCCATGCCCAGAATATATGGGCGTGTTGAATTACCTTCAAAACCATGCGTCAGAATAACCAAATTGTTTGAATTATTTTTAATCCAATCCAAATCCAAGAAATCGTCGTCGGGTGTGTTGATGCGTTCACGTTCGTATGCAACGCCTTTTACCTTTCTGAAAGCAGGAAAAATGGTTTGAAAATGCCCGTTGAATTGATAAAAAGGAGGGCGTGTGTAGGATGATTTCTCTATCAATGGCATAGTGTAGTTTATTTACTATAAATTTTATCGAACTAAAATTTATAGTTATTCCT
>JAYUUR010000631.1:0-21506 GCA_043754475.1 Saprospiraceae bacterium
CTACAGGATTTTTCAATTAGCATTTCATGTGTTTTCCTTGCAAAAATACCTGTTTTAACCCTTTTGCTATGGCTTTAAAAAATCTTCGGAGTTTTCAGCTATTTACTACCAATATTATATGCCTAACGGCATTTTCCAAGCATTTTTTTAAAGGAATCTCTTCGGCAAACCCATTATTCGAATCCTCAGTAAATAGATAAAAAAAAATGCCTTGTCGAATGATTCGATAAGGCTTTTTTATCAATTTTACTGAGGGGGTGTTTTTGTTTTTATATTTAAAACAAAAAGTTTGTAAATAAAATAAAAAAAGGATTACTTTTGCTTGTTTTTCTAACATTTTCAAAGAAAGTAGCGTTAGAAAAAATTATGGTTGAAATCCAAAAATCAAAATAATCTCTGATTGAATGGCTAAAAGAAACACCGCTACGCCCGACAACGGCAACGCAACCAATAGCAAAGGCGATAATGTGATTACGCTGGGCAATATGTATCAAGATTACTTCTTGGACTATGCCTCTTATGTCATTTTGGAACGGGCTGTTCCTTATATCGAAGACGGATTGAAGCCCGTGCAACGCCGTATTTTGCACGCCATGAAAGAAATGGACGATGGGCGTTATCATAAAGTGGCGAACATCATCGGGCAAACCATGCAATATCATCCGCATGGCGATGCCGCTATTGGCGATGCCCTCGTTAATCTCGGACAAAAAGAATTATTAATTGATTGTCAAGGCAACTGGGGTGATATTCGGACTGGCGATGGCGCAGCAGCACCGCGTTATATTGAAGCCCGTTTGACCAAATTTGCTTTGGATATTGCATTTAATCCTCAAACTACGCCTTGGGGTGTGAGTTATGATGGGCGTAAAAGAGAGCCTGTTACTTTGCCTGTAAAATTCCCTCTGCTTTTGGCACAAGGTGTAGATGGCATTGCCGTAGGGCTTTCGACTAAGATAATGCCGCATAATTTTATAGAACTCATCAAAGCCAGTGTAGATGTATTGAAAGGTCGCTCTACGAATATTTTACCCGATTTTCAAACGGGTGGGATGATTGATGTGACGAATTACAATGGTGGCAAGCGAGGTGGCAAGGTGCGTGTGCGGGCGCGGATAGAGATTTCTAAGGATAAAAAAATGTTGTATATCCGTGAAATTCCTTATGCAACGACTACTGGCGATTTGATTGAAAGTATTTTGAAAGCGGCTGAAAAAGGTAAAATTAAAATTAAAAAAGTCAATGACAACACAGCTAAAGATGTAGAAGTAGCTATAGAATTGCAGCCCGGCGTATCACCTGATGTTACCATGGATGCTCTTTATGCCTTTTCAGATTGTGAGATTTCAATATCGCCGAATGCTTGTATTATCATTGCCGATAAACCTTATTTCGTTGATGTCAACGAAATTTTGAAAACTTGTACGGAGCAAACCAAGGAGTTGCTGCGGCAGGAGTTAGAGATTAGAAAAAATGAATTAGAAGAAAAATGGCATTTCACGAGTCTTGAAAAGATTTTTATTGAAAATAGAATTTATCATGAAATTGAAGATGCCGAGAGTTGGGAGCAAGTTTTGGAAATCATACCAAGAGAATTGAAAAAATACGTGCTTGAACCTCAGGAAATACCACTGAAAAACGATAAAAGGCTCGCTTTACTGAGGGGTATCACGCAGGAAGATATTATCCGATTGACTGAAATTAAGATACGCCGTATTTCAAAATACAACAAATTTGAAGCAGATGAATACTTACAACGCTTGCTTGGTGAACTCGCGCAGGTGAAGCATGATTTAGCAAATTTGAATGATTTTGCTATAAAATACTACGAAGATTTACTGAAAAAATATGGAAAAGGGCGTGAGCGTAAAACAGAAATCCGCGTTTTTGACAATATCCAAGCGACTGAAGTAGTAGCGAATAATGCCAAATTATACGTCAATTTCGAAGATGGCTTTATCGGCACAGGCTTGAAAAAAGATAAATTCGTAGCAGATTGTTCAGATATTGACGAAATTATTGCTTTTAGAAAAGATGGTAAATTTCAAGTGGTTAAAGTAGCGGATAAGGTTTTTGTAGGAAAAAATATTATCCACGTAGCCGTTTGGAAAAAAGGTGATGAGCGAACGACCTACAATTTGATTTATTTAGACGGTAAAACAGGCATCAGCTATGCCAAGCGTTTCAACGTCACGGCTATTACGCGGGCAACGGATTATGATTTGACGCAAGGGAATAATAATTCAAAACTCCTATATTTTACCGCCAATCCTAATGGAGAATCTGAAGTTGTTACTATCCAATTGACGCAAAGTTCTACGGCTAAAAAGAAATCTTTTGATTTTGATTTCGGCGAAATAGGCATCAAAGGGCGTAGTTCTCAAGGTAATATTGTAACAAAATTTCCTATTTTCAAAATAAAACAAGCGTCTGTGGGTAAATCCACATTGGGGGCTAAGAAGATTTGGTTTGATGATATTACAGGCAAATTGAATGATACTGAGCGTGGCAGATTGCTTGGCGAATTTGATACGGGCGATAATGTGCTCATTTTATTCAAAGATGGCAGCTATGAAGTAACAGACATTGACATGGCAAAGCATTTTGAACCGAGCGAAATGTTGCATTTAGGAAAATTGACATCTGAAACAGTTATTTCAGCCGTGCATTACGATGGCAATAAAGACTGGACAATGGTGAAGCGTTTTAAAATTGATACCAATAAACTCAATGAGCGTTACAGTTATATCGTAGAACATAAAAAATCGTTGCTGCTTTTTGCTTCTGTGAAAGCCAATCCACGCATTCAATACTCTATGAAAATTGGTTCAAAGAAAATGGATGGTGAAGTCAGTTTAGCGGATTTTATAGATGTAAAAGGTTGGAAAGCCTTAGGTAATCGATTAAGCGACCAAAAGTTGACAGGTGTGAAGGAAATCATCACTGCAACCGATGAACTAGAAAATAATTCTAAAGAGAGTAGTCAATTCAAGGAAACGGAAGAAGATAATATTGATGATACCCCCTCAGTATCAGACGTTAAAAATGAAGAAAATGGTAAATACCAAGCAGGCGATACGATAGAATTTGATTTTGATTAAGATACAATTTCCTGAAATACAAAAAGGCGACTTCGTTTGAAGCCGCCTTTTTTATAGGTAAAATTTTAAAACATCTTATAGATTTTGAGCGACTAATTTGGTGGTCTCTTTTTCTTTAGGCAACAACAGCCACAGTTTTCCAAATTTATTCATATAGTGAATGCGGTCTTTGCCCGTTTGTCCCTCGCCCATGTATAAGTCAACATGTGCAGCACCCTTAATTTTACTGCCTGTGTCTTGAGCTAAAACGAAGCGGTACTCTTGGCGAAGAAGGTTGCCATTTTCATCTAAAATGGGCACTTCAGCTAAAAGAACGCTACCTAATGGAATATAGTTTACATCCACCGCTATTGTCAAATCTGTCGTCAACGGTACTTTCGCAGCTCCTACTGGTTTTGGTTTTTCTCTTTGAGTGAAAACGGCATAACTTGTCAAAACTTTTTTAGGTTTGTCGTCGGTCAAATCATGACTTATCTCTTCTTTTTCAGATTCAACACTGTGAAAATCACCATCGAAAGAAACTAAAATACGGTCGTCATTAGAAAATTTCAAGTAAGCAATGCCTTCCATCCGCATAGCTTTGATGTCCTCAGAGCTCCGAACAAAAGCTACTTTAAGGTTATCATTGTCTTTTTTACTATTTTCTTTAATGTTTTCATTAGCAGGAGCTAAATAAATCGGTTGATTGTAAGCATCGTCTCTTTTTCTACTGGCTGAAATAACAGGCGAATAATAGCCTGTAAATTTCACGTTTCCTTTGCCATCTCCACAAATTTGATAGGCATCGAGTGCATCAGCCAATTGCTCAGTAGATTTAGCACTTCGGAATATATCCAGAACTTCTTCAAGTCTATCGGCTTCCAACTTCAAATCTCCAAAGGTTTCATCTTGAAATTGCTTGAGTAAAACCATTTGATTTTCCATCGCTTTCAAGAATTTTGTTTCTACTGGAGGAAGTTTCAATGTATCTATTAAGTCCTTTGTATATAATTTTCTAAAAACACGAGGCTTTTTGGCTCTTCCATCTGGTGCTATTTTGATGTTTTCTGAATCATTTACAAGCGATGCAAGAGGAAATTGTTGTACATCGGCTTCTTTTTTACTTATTTGAAAAACAAAAACACTTGTTAAAAGCGTGAGTGACGATAAAAAAATTATCCAATACTTTTTCATTTTTTTTATATTTTATTCAAAACTCAAATACGGTTTAAGCTTTTCAAGTGCTTCGTTCGTAAAAACACCTGTTTTTTTCAAGTCTTCCATGTTTTTGTAGTTGCCGTGATTTAGGCGAAAACGCACAATAACATCCACTTGCTTACGGGTTAGGTAAGGGTGTGTAATTGTCTCAGAGTTGGCTTTATTGACTGAAATTTTTCGGAAAATGGTAGTTGAAAACTTCAGATACGGTGTGATGTTGCGGAAGGTAGAGTCTGGTAAACCATGAATCTCCTTTAACTGGTCGAGTGATGCGAAACCTCCTAATTTTTCGCGTTGTTCAATAATTCGGGCGGCAAAGGTAGCACCAATTCCGCGAAGTTGCAACCATTGTTCAGAAGTTGCTTGGTTGACATCAATAATGCTCGGGATTTTAATAGTTTCATTTTTCTTTAAATCGTTTTGGACATTTGTTATTGAATTATAATTTGTAACTGTATGATTATCAGCAATTTGTATATAATTTTCAATTCTCAGATAATCTAAATCCGAAAAACCATAAATTCTCTTCAAATCTTCTTTTTTAAAAAACTTACCGCCTTTTTCACGGTATTTTAACACATTTTTAACGGTATTTTTATCCAATCCAAGTGATAAAAGTGCCGATTCGTTCGCATTATTAGGGTCGAATAGAGCTAATTTTATTTCTATGGGTGTCTCATATTGTCCTGTTCCGAACTCTCGAACAGGTCTGTCATAAGGGTATTTCATAGAACTTTTAGCATCATCATCCAAAGCAATAAACCCTTCGAGCCTATTATAATCTTCTGAAGTTATGCCATATATTTTTTTAAAATCTTCCTTTCGGTAAAAGCGTCCACCTTTTTCACGATAATGACTAATAATGGTCGCAATTTTTGAAGACAATCCTAATTGAATAAAATCTTCTTTGGTTGCTGTATTGGGATTGAAAGTGAATAATTCTGATTCACTTATTTTGGAAGCCTTTACCCCCTCAGTATTTTCAGGTGGTAGGCTATTTTGGAAGGCTAAAATCTCATTTTCAAAAGCACGATAATCAATAGGGATAGCCGGTTCTTTATAAATTGAGAAAACTTTTGGGATTACTAAAATTCCTAACGACAATGCCGTCAATAATATTACACCATTCCGCTCGCTACGGGAGTAATAAAAGTAATTTGCCAAAATTTTTCTCATGGTATGTATGTTTGTTTTGTTGTCTTATCAAGGCGTTCAGTTTATTAAATTCTAAATACAAATAAAATTTTGTTTTAAAATTGATAAATCCAAGCACCCTTTTCTGAAACATCGTAGTAATCAATACCTAAATCCACACATTCTTTTTTCCATTTTTCAACACGCCATTTGCTATTCGAACCATCAAAAATAATTTGTCGAAAAGCAATAATTTGTTTCAAATCACGTATGTCAAATTTTGGATTATTATGTACTACCACAAAACAATTACTCAAAGTTAAGCTTATTTTTGGCAGCCTGTCAAGTAGTAGCAACTGTATAGCTCCTATTTTCATACACTTATTACGGTATATAAAATTATCATTTAACACATATTCGTTAAAATTAAATTTATTTAACGTATTAATTTTCAACGCATTATGATAGTTTTGGGTAGCAAATTTTATTCTGTTTTTGTTCTGAAAATTTTTTGAAATTTTTTCATAAAACCGATAACAATTTGTTCCGTCGATGATTTCAACAACAGAATTTCGGGGTATATCATAAATAATGACCTGCCGATTAGCATGATTTTTAATATCAGAAAAGGCATACATGCTTGCTAAAACGACACATATACTGAGGGGGTAAAAGAGCAAACGCAATTTTCGAGTTTTAATGACTTGAACAACCCCAAACAGGGCTAAATATATCAAGCCTACTGCCCACGATGATAGCCAAAATCCTTCGAGGAGATTAAACGGTAATTTTTGAATAATGAAAATGAAATTATTCATCAACCAAAGTGCACCAAATAAAATTTTGCCGATAGCCCACCCCAAAAAGGTGATTTTATCCACCATTAACAAAACAACACCTGCCATCAAAGCGATGTCTGCCACAAAACCCGCCAATAGTCCCGAAAGCCAAAAATAGGTCGGGAACTGATGGAAATAGTAAAGCGAAATGGGGGTGACTGCCAATTGCGCCGCCAAGCCGATGGAGATATTCGACCATACCCAACGCAACAATTTGTTTTGTAAAATAAAAATCTTAGCGAATTTATCCGCAAAAAAAGCGATACCCATTACGGCTGTAAAAGACAATTGAAACCCTATATCCATCAGCCAATAAGGATTCCAAAGCAAGAGCGTAAAGGCAGATGCCGCCAAAACATTGAAAACATTTGCTCGCCGTTTCATTGCCTTGCCAATAGCGAGGAAACTTGCCATCACAGCTGCCCGTACGACGCTTGCGCCTAAGCCTGTGAGCAAAGCAAACAAGGCAATCAAAGTAATTAAAATAATGGTTTTTGTCCAACGCCAACGGCGGTTGCCTGATTTATATAAATTCAAAAACCATTCTAATTGCTTGAATATCAATAAGATATGCATACCTGAAATAGCGAGTATATGCATCGCTCCTGTTTCTATATAAGCATTGCGAATATCTTCGCTGATGGCATCTTTACTACCGAGCAAGAGGGCAGCCCCTACGGCGAATTCATTTTCAGTAGTCAAATGTTTTTTTAAAATTTGGATAAAATGACTTTGCCAACTCAAAGCCGTAGCCATGAGCCAATTGCCTTGATGGTTAGTTAATATTTTAAGGTTATCAAATTTTATAAAACATTGATAATGAATGTTTTGTAGATGCCAATATCGTTTAAAATCAACAGCTTCAGGATTTTTGGGCGGTTCCATGATTCGGATAGCCGATTTTGACAAAATGAGGTCACCATACTGAGGGGGGGCATTAAGAGAATCCTTTTTTAAGTAAATAAGTAAATTGCCGCTACAATTATTTAAAGAATCCGCTTTTTTACCCATGGCATTCACTGCTATGGTGAGCCTCCAATAATCTGTTTTTTCTATTTTATCAGTGACGATTCCTATAATAAAATACTCATTTTCTTTCAAAATATTCTGAAAATGGGTAGGGTAATTCAACTCGTTTTTAAGGTAAGTCAGTTGATAACCCATCAAAAACAGCACAATACTGAGGGGTATGCCTAATAACCATTTATATTGGAAACTGGGTTTGAAATATATGAAAATAAAAATGGATGAAAATGAAAGACAAAGGAGTATCATAGCAAACATCTGAGGGATGCTTTGCATATAAATTGCCATTAAAATGCCTAATAGAAATGGCAATATTAAGCGAACGAAAGGTATTTTGCGCCAATCGGTTGTCATTTAGGGGTTGTATGTTTACCTCAATTTTATTTTTTAAAGTGTTCTTTTCGTTTTATTATCGTCGCTCATGGAATACTCGTTTTCTCATTTGTCTGAGCAAAAGTGAATAATACTCAAATTTATATTTTACTTTACAAAAATCAAATTTATAGCAGGTGTAAATTTTGAAATTTTAATTTTCAAATAACATTTTAATTATTGCAATTACTTTGAAATTAAATCAAAATAAAGGCAAATCAATACTTGTAAGTCATTGATTATCAAATATTTAAGCAAATTACTGAGGGGGTAAAGGTGGTGTAGATTTTTTACTGTCTTGGAAATTTTTTAGAAAAACTTTACGTATCCAATTCGGAACAATGATAGCACCCGCTGCCAAATAAGCATAATAAGACATGAGCCGCCAAATAAATGCGATGACAATGGCAACGCCTTTGTTGGGAATAAAATCCATCAAGAAGGGATAAAAGGTGGCTTCCGCAAAGCCTGCTCCACCTGGGCTTGGGCTAAATGCCATGATGACGAACATCGCTTCGAGGCGGGAGTATAGTAGCAGTTCGCGGATAAAGCCCAAGGGCATTCCGCCGATGCCATAAATGAGGCATGAAATGAGGAAAAACTTACAAGTCCAAGCAGTTAATGTAGCAATAAAGGCTAATAAATGCTGTTTCCACCCGATATTTTGCATGTCTTGTGAAGCCAAAACGATTTCGCTGCCCAATCGTTCTGCTCCTTCGCGCCACCGTTTTAAGAAAGGAATAGAGGCAAAACCGGTCAATACTTTTTTAATCAGAGAAGGATTAACGAATAAACCATAGAAAAAGAACGAACCATAAGCCGCCATTGCGATGTATGAAAAATAAAAAATACGTGCACGCCAGTCCAAATCCCAAAAACTTGCCATGCCCGGGCGTATCATTTGAGAGCCTGAGAGCAAATAAAGCAGGGGCAAAGTGCCTATAAAAAATATGGTATCCAGTACGACTTTGTAAATAACAATGGTTGCTGTTCGCGCAGCGGAGAGTTTTTCCTGCGTCATGACAAATAAAGATACGGCTGAACCGCCCAAAGTAGTGGGCGTGACGCAGAGACTAAATTCAAAAATAAAAATTAATTCGATACATTTGCGAAGACTAAAATGCCCTTGTGAAAGGATGTACATCCGAATTGAAAAAGCCAGATGCCTAAGTATTAAAAGAAAAAATGCTGCAAAAATCCAAGCAAAAGTGGTGGCTGTCCAATTGATTTTATCAAAACTATCAGGATTGGCTTTGAGTTGTCGCCAAAGTAAATAACCGACAACACCCAATCCGAGCACAATGGGCAAAATAATACGCGAAGTTCTCAATTTATAGAGGACATTGCGTTGCTCTTCTGACAGTTGTTCTAAATCATCCGTTGCTTGTTGTTTGCTCATGCTGCCAAATTATGTATTTTGAGCGATGTATGCAGAAATTTTGAAGACGATTTTTTAAATTTACGTAAAAACATAGGTAATAAGCAATAGGTAATAGGCAATATTGCCATAATTACCCATCACCAATTACCCATTACCCATTATTAAAAATGTCTAAATTAGTGAAATGGCGGCTCATTCTTGGGCAACAAGCCGACCCCTCAGTATCGCAGCCTTTGGAAGCTGAAATGAAAAGCATGGACGCCGTTTTGGAAGCTCTGTACGACACTGACCGTACAGGTGGCTTGGGCAGTTCGTCACCGAATATGAATCGTTGGTTGGGTGATATTCGCAAATATTTCCCAAGCAGTATGGTGCAAGTGATGCAAAAAGATGCGCTCGAAAGGCTCAATTTGAATCAAATGCTGCTGCAACCTGAAACGCTTGAAGCCATGCAGCCGGATGTCAATTTAGTAGCAACATTGCTGTCGTTGAATAAAATAATGCCTCAAAAAACAAGGGAAACGGCTCGAATAGTGGTCAGAAAAGTAGTAGATGATTTGGAAAAACGCCTGAGTCAACCTTTGCGTGAAGCCATACGTGGCGCATTGAATCGTGCTGTAAGGAATCGCCGCCCTAAATACAACGAAATTGATTGGCACCAAACCATTAGAGCCAATTTGAAAAATTACCAAGCGGATTTGAAAACGGTGATACCTGAGCACCTCATCGGGCGCGGGCGAAAAGGAGAAGCCTTACGAAAAGTGATTTTATTGGTGGATCAAAGCGGTTCAATGGCGTCTTCTGTCGTGTATGCTTCAATTCTGGGGGCTGTGATGGCGTCTTTGCCTTCAATAAAAACGCATTTTGTTGTTTTTGATACAGAAGTTGTGGATTTGACACCCGAAATGAAAGACCCAATTGACCTTCTTTTTGGTACGCAACTGGGCGGCGGCACTGATATTAACAAAGCACTCACTTTTACTGAGGGGTTGATTCAAAACCCTGCGGAGACGATTTTAATCTTGATTTCAGATTTATTTGAAGGGGGGAATGAAGGAGAAATGCTTAAAAAATCGGCAAGTATTCGGCAATCAGGTGTGAATTTTATTGCCCTTTTGGCTTTGAGCGATGAAGGCAGACCGAGTTTTGATAAAGGTGTGGCTTCAAAATTAGCAGCGATGGATATTCCCGCATTCGCTTGTACGCCCGATAAATTTCCTGAACTGATGGCGGCGGCTATTCAAAAAAAGGACTTTACAACTTTATTCTTTTCAATCGAGACATTTCTAATTTATTTTCTCTTTCTTTTATAGTGTTGCGTTTGTCAAATGTCTTTTTACCTTGAGCCAGAGCTATTTCTAATTTGGCAATGCCTCTTTCATTAAAATATATGCGATAAGGCACTATCGTAAAGCCTTTTTCACTCACTCTTTTGAGCAACGTTTTCAACTCCGACCCCCTCAGTAAAAGCTTCCTCAAACGACGAGCCTCGTGGTTGTAAATATTGCCTTGCGAATATTCCGCTACGTACATATTTTTGACATACAATTCATCATTGACGAAATAACAAAAAGCATCGTTCAAATTTGCCATGCCTTCGCGCAAAGCCTTCACCTCAGTGCCTTGCAGCATCACGCCCGCTTCGTATTTTTTGACAAAATAATACTCATACTCCGCTTTTCTATTCACTATCTGCGCGTTCTTAAATCGCTTCTTTTTATCAGACATTTACTTAATTTTTTTAATTGATTACAAATAATTTGTAATCAATCATTTTCACTATTCATCATTTATCATTCATAATTTATCATTACTCAAAGCCATTTTTTATTTTTAAAATAAATTAATTGTAAAATGGCAATCCCTATCATCACTATCCAAACCCAATAATAGCCCTTTGGATGATGCAATTCGGGAAGATTATCAAAATTCATCCCATACACCCCCACGATAAACGTTAAAGGTATAAAAATAGATGATACAATGGTCAATACTTTCATCACATGATTGGCTCTGTTGGATTGCTCCGAATTGAACAAATCATTTAAATTATTAAGCATATCTCGTTGATTTTCAATGTTTTCTATCACTCTTACCACGTGGTCGTAAAGGTCGCGGATAAAAATGGTAGTGGTTGGATTGACAAAAATACTGTCTTCATGTACAAACCGCCCAACCACATCGCGCAAAGGCGTAACGATGCGCCTAATTTCTGAAATTTGACCTTTTAGCTGGTATATTTCGCCACGCGTGGAGGTTTTGAAATTGGCTAAAATCTTCGTTTCGAGGGCATCAATCGCTTCTTCAGTTTTATCTAAAGTTAAAAAATAATTATCTACAATGCGGTCAATCAAGGCATAAGCTAAATAATCAACCCCTTTTTGACGGATTTTACCTAATTTTTGATGCAATCGCTCCCTAACTTCAACAAATAAATCTTCTTCATCTTCTTGAAACGAGATAATAAAATCTGTTCCGAAGAAAAAAGCGATTTGTTCAGGTATGATGTCCAAGCTTTCGTCGTTGAAACGCATAGCGCGAACAATTAAAAAAATACCATTATCGTAATCCTCCCATTTAGGGCGTTGCGATGTATTAAGTACATCCTCCAATGCAAGCGGATGAATTTGGAAAGCTTGACCAATACGCTCAACCAGTTTCACATTGCTCAAGCCGCGCACATCGTACCAAGTCATTTCCCCATAAGCGGGCATAGGACATTCGACCCCCCTCAGTAATTTTTCGGAAATAGTCGTTTCGTTGTACTGAATCACCGTCACGTTAGGGTTCGCCACCTGCGTATCACCTGTATAGACCAACGACTCTGGCGGTAGCCCTGTTTTATGCTTTTTTTTTCTTCTCGACATCTTCTATTTTATGCCTTCAACGATGACTGAAATGCCTATTTTATTCATCACTAATTTATCTATTATTTTGAAAATCGGGACTAATTTGTTGTATATTTTCATCTGTCCATTGGGTATTACTTCATTCTTTAAAATATTACCTGAAAACCACCAACCAGCGATAGCTGCTAAGTTAAAGTATTGAGAATGAGCGATTTGTAAATTATTTTTTTCAAAAAGCATTTTCAAAGACCCCTCAGTATAACGGCGATAATGCTCCAAAGCTCGGTCAAAATTATTATAAAGAAATTGATAAGCAGGTACTAAAACGACCAAGCGTCCGCCTTTTTTCAACAACTTCCGAGCGTTAGTAATAGCTTGTGTATCATTGTTGATATGCTCAATTACATTGAGTGCAAAAATGCCATCAAAGCTATCAAAATATGTACTATATTCTTTATCAAAATCGGGATGTACCAAGTCAATTTTCACTACATCTTCGCAAGTAAGGGCATTGCCGTAGCGGTTTTTAAGAAATGCGCAATAATTGTCTCGAATATCACTCAGCACGACGGAGCGCTTATCTCTCAAATAATATTCTGAAATATTGCCGATGCCACTACCGATTTCGAGAATACGCCCTTTGAGCCGTTTACTGGTCACATCGTACATCCATTCATTGAAGTGAGACGCGGAGGCGATTGACTCCAATGTTGCCTTGCCTTCCGAATCTAACTCCTTGAAAATAAATGTGTTATCTATCATTTTAATTAAAAATATTATACTTTAAAATACAATAAATAGCTCGAAAACCATCTTTCCAACCTATTTTTTTACCTTCCGCATACGAACGACCATAGTAAGAAATGCCGACTTCATAAATGCGGACATTAGGCACTCGCGCAATTTTAGCCGTTACTTCAGGTTCAAAACCGAAGCGTTTTTCTTTCAAATCAAGGCTCTGAATGGTTTTTCTTTCAAATAATTTATAGCAGGTTTCCATATCCGTCAAGTTCAAATTGGTCAACATATTAGAAAGCCCCGTTAGCCATTTGTTGCCTTTTGAATGCCAATAAAATAAAATACGATGCGGTTTTCCTCCTACAAATCGAGAGCCATAAACCACATCGGCAAAGCCATCCAAAATTGGTTGGAGCAAAATGTTGTATTCCTCTGGGTCATATTCGAGATCAGCGTCTTGAATGATGACATAATCGCCTGAAGCATAGCGGATACCAGTATGCAAGGCGGCTCCTTTTCCTTGATTTTGTTCGTGTTTGAGGTATTGAATATTGAGTTCGGGATGAGTTTTTATATACTGTTGGATAGCCCCCTCAGTATCATCTGATGAACAATCGTTGGTGATGATGATTTCTTTAGTCATGCCACCAATGAGTTCTACGGCTTTTACGCGGTCGAGAATCAGGTGAATAGTACGTTCCTCATTATAAGCAGGAATGACGATGGAAAGTTTTTTAATCATAAAAAAAATGTCGTTATTGTCAAAAAATGTTCGCAAAGATACATTTTACAAGCAGTGAAAACGATATGAATTTAAAATTAAGATAATTATTATGTTTCAAAAAGACCTTTTCAACAATAAAACAGTACTCGTCACAGGTGGTGGCACAGGCATCGGTTTCGAAATAGCCAAACAGTTTTTGACTTATGGCGCAGAGGTATACATTGCCTCGCGTAAAAAAGAGAAACTCGAACAAGCGGTTATCCAGCTCAAGCCCTTTGGTGGCGTCAAAGCTTTTGTTTTGGATATTCGCGAAACGGAAAGCATTCATCATTTGGCAGATATGATTGATACTCAAAGCGGTAAACTCGACATACTCATCAACAACGCAGGTGGTCAATTTCCTTCACCGGCAGAAGCGATTACTGAAAATGGTTGGAAAGCGGTTATTAATACTAACTTAAATGGTACGTGGTTCGTAACGCAGGAAATGGCGAAGCGATTTTTTTTCAGACAGGAATCGGGTAGTATTGTAAATATTGTTTTGAATAATTTTAAAGGCTTTCCGGGCATGAGTCATTCGGCAGCCGCTCGTGCGGGCGTTATGAACCTCGCTCAAACGCTGGCTATCGAATGGGTAAGCAAAGGAATTACAGTGAATTGTGTCGCGCCTGGTATTATTCAATCGTCGGGTTTAGAGAACTACCCCCCTCAGTTGGTAGAGAGTATAGCTTCAAAAATACCCATGAAACGCTTTGGAACGTGCGAAGAAGTAGCTGAATTGACGCTTTTCTTAGCAGCTTCTAAGTATATCACAGGCGAAACAGTTTATATAGATGGCGGCAATCGCTTTTGGGGGGATATGTGGGAAATCAGTTAATTGGTACCCCCTCAGTATAGAGCCTTTGGATATGCCAAAACTTGCATTTTTTACTTAAAAATTTCATTATATAAAACCAAATCCTGTATAAAAGTGTTACTTTTGCAGTTACGATTGGACTAAATCTAAATAAGGCGAGAGGCTTTATTTCAAAAATGTAAATTATTGATTATTAAATTTTTATATAAATGAGCAAAAGATTAATTTATCTTGATAATAATGCGACTACGCCCGTTGACCCGCGCGTCATGGAAGCGATGATTCCTTATTTTACACAAAATTTTGGCAATGCAGCAAGTCGTAACCACCCTTTCGGTTGGGTAGCAGAGGAAGGCGTGGATTACGCCCGTGAGCAAGTGGCTAAATTGATAGGTGCAGAAGATAAAGAAATTATCTTCACATCAGGAGCGACTGAGTCAATTAACCTCGCTTTGAAAGGCGCGTTTGAAATGTATGCGAAGAAAGGCAACCATATTATCACGGTCAAAACAGAGCATAAAGCGGTGTTAGATACGTGTAAACACATTGAAAAAATGGGTGGAGAAGTCACTTATCTTGATGTGAAATATGACGCAACAATTGACCTCGCTGAGTTGGAAGCAGCTATTAAACCGAACACCATATTAATATGTGTGATGTATGCCAATAATGAAACTGGCGTCATTCAACCAATCAAGGAAATTGGTCAGATTTGTGAAAAGCATGGCGTTCTTTTTATGTCAGATATTACTCAAGCAGCAGGTAAAATTCCTATCAATGTGAAAGAATTGGGTATTCACTTAGCAGCTTTTACTGCGCATAAAATGTACGGACCTAAAGGCGTAGGTGCACTTTTCGTCAATCGAGTGAAGCCACGTGTAAAAGTAGTGGCGCAAGTAGATGGAGGTGGTCATGAGCGGGGTATGCGTTCGGGTACGCTCAACGTTCCGGGCATCGTGGGCTTTGGCAAGGCTGCTGAAGTGGCTATGCAGGATATGGACAAAGATGCTGAACGCCTCAGTAAATTGCGCGATAAATTGCAAACGGCATTGATGGAATCACTTGAAGAAGTGACTATTAATGGCAATGTTAATAGCCGGATGCCGCATGTGACAAACATGTCTTTTAAACACGTAGAAGGCGAAGGTTTAATGATGACTTTCAATCAAGAAATTGGTTTATCCTCTGGTTCTGCTTGTACATCTGCTTCTTTAGAGCCGTCTTACGTATTGGTAGCAATGGGATTAGGCGATGATTTGGCGCATTCATCATTGCGTTTTTCATTGGGTCGTTTTACAACTGAAGAAGATATTGACTATACAATAGGTGCAATTAGAGACGGTGTCAATCACATGCGCGACCTTAGCCCGATTTGGGAAATGTATAAAGAGGGTGTTGATTTAAGCAATGTAGAGTGGAGTGCTCATTAAGCGATACAGAACTTGTTTTATCAATAAAATGTTAGTATATTTGACTTAGAATTAATCTAAATAATTATTTTAAAATATAAAGGCAATGGCATATTCAGAAAAGGTAATGGAGCATTTCCACAATCCACGCAATGTGGGTACATTGGATAAAAGCAATAAAAACGTGGGTACGGGTCTTGTCGGTGCGCCTGAGTGCGGTGACGTGATGCGCCTTCAAATCGAAGTAGATGAAGAAAGTGGTGTCATTAAAGATGCTAAATTCAAAACTTTCGGTTGTGGCTCGGCTATCGCTTCTTCATCACTCGCTACTGAGTGGTTGAAAGGCAAATCGCTCGACGAAGCTATGAAGATTGATAATATGGACATCGTGGAAGAATTGGCTTTGCCGCCTGTTAAAATCCACTGTTCAGTTCTTGCTGAAGATGCTATTAAAGCAGCTATCAAGGATTATCAACAGAAAAACGGTATTGAAGTAGCCGCTGAAGCGGTTGCACACTAATAAAATTCATAAACATGATTTTCGTAGGAGATTCCGCTAAAGAAAAAATAGAAGAAATCCGTCGGCAAGAGCATTTGAGCCAACAGCATTTCGTGCGTGTGAGCGTAGTGAGTGGTGGTTGCTCGGGCTTATCATATAAAATGGATTTTGATGATCAGAGCAAACCGAACGATCAAGTATTTGAGCACAATGGTGAAAAAGTAGTGACGGACTTAAAAAGCTTTCTTTATCTTTTTAATACAACACTTGAATTTTCAGGTGGCTTGGATGGTAAAGGGTTTGTCTTCAATAATCCGAATGCTGCACGTACTTGTGGTTGCGGTGAGAGTTTCGCAGTATAATTAATTGATTATACTTGTTCTAATACATAAAATCCGATGTTTAACGACATCGGATTTTTTGTTTTTAAGCCATTATACTGAGGGGGTATAATTTGCAGCCACTTGCCTTTGTGTACCAAGCCCTTCAATACTTAATTCAACAATATCTCCTGCTTTGAGAAAACGAGGAGGTTTAAAACCCAAACCAACCCCAAAAGGTGTTCCCGTTGAAATAACATCGCCAGGGAGCAAAGTCATAAATTGGCTGAGATAATGGACGAGGAAAGGGATTTTGAAAATCATATCGTCGGTGTTAGAATGTTGCACGCGTTCGCCATTGACGGTTAGCCACATTTCCAAGTTGTGCGGGTCTTTGATTTCATCTTTTGTAACTAAATAGGGTCCTAAAGGTGCAAAAGTATCATTGCTTTTACCTTTTACCCATTGCCCACTTCGCTCTAATTGAAAAGCCCGCTCGGAATAATCGTTGTGCAAAGCATAACCGGCTACATAATTCATAGCTTCCTCTTCTGAAACATAGCTGGCTTTTTTTCCAATGACTACCGCTAACTCCACTTCCCAATCCATTTTTTCAGAATTTTTAGGGATAATCAAATTGTCATTGGGCCCGCAAAGTGCCGTTGTTGATTTGAAAAAAATAATCGGTTCAGGTGGAATCGCCATCCCTGATTCTGCTGCGTGTTTCGCATAATTCAAACCGATACACACGATTTTAGAAGGTCGTGCGATGGGTGCACCAAAGCGTATAGTCTCGTGATTTTTGATTTTCGTCAACCGCGTATCCCCCCTCAGTACAGCGGCTTTTAGGTTATTAATTTCTTTGGATTCAAAGAAATTTTCATCATAATTTTTGAAAAAATAAGACGCGCTGTAGAGTTCATCATTGATGACTACGCCGCATCTTTCTTTACCAACCTCACCGAATTTAAATAATTTCATAGAAAATATATTTTGATAAATAATTGATTTTCAATTGTTTAGCTTAACAAAACCACCATCTATCGGATAGTCGCAGCCTGTGATAAAACTCGCTTCATCGGAGCAAAGATACAACGCCAAAGCCGCTATTTCATCGGGTACAGCCATGCGCCCAATCGGTTGTGTTTTAGAAAGTTTTTCAAACATTTCAGCTTCACGCCCGGGATAATTTTTATTTAAAAAACCATCCACAAAGGGCGTATGTACGCGAGCAGGAGAAATAGAATTGCAGCGAATATTATCGCCGAGGTAGTCCTTTGCGGTTGCAATTGTCATAGCCAGAACAGCCCCTTTCGACATCGAATAAGCGAAGCGATCGGATATACCCACCAACGCAGCAATTGATGCCATATTCAAAATAACACCGCCGCCACCAGACCGCATCAGCGGAATAGCCGCTTGAAGACAATTGTAAACACCCTTCACATTGACTGAAAAAATACGCTCAAAATCCGCTTCAGATGTATTTTCAACATTGCCGATATGGGCAATGCCCGCATTATTGACCAGTATATCCACCTGACCAATTTTTTCAAAAACAGCTTTTACCTCGTTTTGAATTGCCACACTGCAAGCGTGAACCACAAGTTTAGTATCAATATTTAAAGCATTAATTTCCTCAACAGCTTCTAATGCTGCTGATTCGTTGAGGTCAATAATGTGAATAATGGCACCTTGCTTGGCAAAAAGCGTTGAAATGGCTCGTCCGATGCCACTGCCACCGCCCGTTACGACGGCTATTTTATTTTTTAAACTGAACATAAATAATTTATTCAATGACTAAAATAGTATCAATTTCGTCCAATTTTGTAGGCAATTCAATCACCGTCCCGAACGCATCTTGCTTAAATTTAAGTTTTGTCGTTGTACCAAATACACTAACAGAATTGACTTTTTGAGTAAAACCAGAAAGTAAAAGATTAGAATCTTCGGCATTCAAAACGTGAAGAAACACTTTTTTATCTTTTTGAGTGCTGACACCCCATGATTTTTGCTCGACGGGTCCGCCGCGCGTGCCTTGTATGGTTTCACCGTATTTTGCCATCCATTGCCCCATTTCTTTAAGGGTTTGAACAAATTCGGGTTGAATTTTTCCATTGGGCATTGGACCCACGTTGAGTAAAAAATTAGCATCATTACCCGCTGCTTTCACTAAGTATTGCACCAAATTCTTAGTGGATTTATACTTGCTGTCTTGCAAATTGAAACCCCATGAGTTATTCATCGTTTCGCAAGTTTCTAAGGGTAATTTGCCAACGACTGATTCCGCATTAAACCCAGCCGTATTTTTACCCGGCAAATCTTTTTCAAACATCTGAAAATCCTCACCATTTTTAGGAGCTTGATGATGATTATTACCGATGAGGCATTGCGGTTGCAATTTATGAATCAATTGGTAGGTCTTTTCCAAACGCCAATCAGCATCTTTTTTATCCCACCAACCGTCGAACCAAATACCGGCTATTTCACCATAGTTAGTCAGTAATTCAGTCAATTGGGCATCCATAAAGTCCAAATACTTATTAAAATCGCCTTTTTCAGGACGTTCTGAACTCAATCCAGTGCGTCCGCGAGGAAAATAATTGTCTTGAAACCAATCAAGATGCGAGTGATAAAAAAATAATTTAATGCCTTCTTTATGACATTCATCAGCGAGCATTTTCAGCACATCTTTTTTATAAGGTGTGCGATCCACGATGTCCCAATCGGTTTGTTTTGAATCAAACATAGCAAAACCATCGTGGTGTTTGCTTGTGATGGTGATGTATTTCATGCCCGCTGCCTTCACGATAGCGACCCATTCTTTAGGGTCAAACTCCGTGGGATTGAAAAAATTGGGCAGTTTTTGATACGTTTTTTTATCAATTTTATGGTTGTTCATCACCCATTCGCCATCGCCAATGACGCTGTAAACGCCCCAATGAACGAATAAACCAAATTTAGCATCTTGAAACCACGTACGCGCCTTCAAATTATCAGGCGTGGGTGTGTAGGTTTGGGCGTATAACGCGCAGGTAGTGAGAACAAATAATAGGGTAAGCTTAAAATTAGTTTTCATTTTTTTAAATTTTAAATTTATACTTCAATCATTATTTCCAAGAGATTTCCAATCGCATTATTTATAAATGCAGGGAGTATAATTTTATGAGTCAAGTTAATTTTACAATTGTCCGTGAGGTCTGCAATCATTTCATTGAATCGGGCTTCGCCATGATGATCCACGACTTGCGCCTTGCGTTCAGGCTCGTTGAAATAGGTCAACATACCGTCTGCGTCTGCTTCGGGATGAAATTGCGTGCCGAACATTTCATCTGAAAACCGAATTGCCATCACTGCTCTCGGCAAATCAATATGTAAGCGTTCTTTCTCTAACGCCATGATTTTGAAGCCTTGTTGATGCATATATGACTCATCAGCATTTACGACCTGCCAATTTCTGAAATCGGCTATCCAAAATGGGTCATGCAATTTTTTGAAAAAAGGCTCTTTTTCACCTATTTCAGTTTTGTTACAAGGATATGTGCCGAAAGAAATGGATTTTCTTTCAATCACTTCCCCAATTTTGAAATGAATACAGGCTAATTGGAAAGAATGGCAGATAAAAAACACATATTTTTTGGTTTCTACTGAGGGGTCATTGTTGTGCGCCCCGAGTTTGCCAATCAGTTCAAAATATGGTTTATCCCAACCACCTGAGTAGTCGAAAGGGCTGCCCGGTCCGCCTGAGGAAATGTAAATATCGAAATCCAGATCCGGTATTTCATTTTTAAAACGGACGTCAAAAACCTCATAACTCAACAATGAGCCGTAGGCTTCTACCATGCGTTTCAGATACGTTATACCTCTGTTGGGCATATTATTATTCAAATCTAAAATGGCAACGCGTAATTTTCTATCCATGATATTTGAATTTAAATAGTTGATAATCATGTAGTTAAGCAAATTAGTGATACGGGTTTTTATTTAAATTTTCTAAAACAATTTATTTTAATAGACAAATTTACATAAAATTTATTAGAATACTGAGGGGTCATATTTAAAAAAGCCTTGCAAAACATAAGTTTGCAAGGCTTTTTAAGATTCTACAAAGTGGCCGATTTCAAGAAAGTAAAAATAATCAAGCTAAAGCATAATCTGTATATTCGCGCATTTTGGGCGACAGAAATCCAAGTACAATATCCGTTTTAGGAACACCTAATTTCATTAGTTCTTCATCAAGTTCAATTTCTGTCATATTGCGCTGTATCCATATTTTGCCATCTATTATATCTATATGAATAGGGCAATCATGTATAAATTTTTTACCTTCCCAACCAATAGTCACGACTTGATAACGCTTATTTTCTTTATCGGCAATTAATTTATTTTCTGCATCAAGATTAGCGTACCGAACTTTTGCATATTCCGCTAATATGTCAAGTATAAAACCTTCGTATTTTTTTATTTTCAATTTCAATTTATCCATGATGTTATCAGTTGAGTAGTAGGTTCATAAATTAAGATTTTAAAATTATATTCTGTAAAAACACTTTGAACAATTGGTTCGTTGCCAAATTCAGCATAAATATCGTCTGGAAGTGCCAAATAAATTAAACGGTCAGATTGAATGTATTTAAGAACGGAACGGTAAATTATATATTTCCCTACGGCTTCATGTAAAGCAGTAATAAAAGAAGCTCTACCGAATGTTTTAATTTCTACTGCTATCTTTTCGCCATTTCTTTCTGCACCAATTAATTTTTCTGCACCAATATCTATATGAACGGGTATTTGTCCAACTTTAATGTAAAGAGGGTCATCTGTAATTAGCCATCCTTCTTTTTCTAAAGCCTGTTTTACTTCTTGATGGAATTTATCTCTTGCCATTAGTTTTTTGAAATTTTTGTTTTAAAAGCAAATATAAACATTTTTTAGAAAAACTGAGGGGTCATTCCGAATGTTCATTAGGGTTTTCTTATAAAAAAAATTCGTGAGCTAAAATCTTAATTTTGTGTACCAAAACTTAATTAAGATGAAAGAATTAGCCCACGAAGCTGTGCA
>JAYUUR010000632.1:0-7138 GCA_043754475.1 Saprospiraceae bacterium
AACGGCTAATATCCACCTTTTCAGAAGTGTTGATATTGCCTTTTAAAACAATATTGCCTACTATATTGATGATGATATAGTTGAAAGACGACTCACCATTCGTTTCCACATTCAAAAAATCATGCGCTACGTTTGGAGCAATAAACCATTTCTTTTTATTGAAAGCAATATGTTTTACAGGGCTATAAGCATATTTTCCATTAAAATCCACTTGTTTTAAGCGGTAATAGTTGTTTTTTACTGAGGGGGTCTTGTGCTCATAATAATAAGTTAAACCTATGATGGTTGTGCCATTCCCTTTCAATTGTTTTATGGTTTTAAAATCAAAACCTGTTGATGAGTGTTCAATATTGAAATAATCATTGTCTTTTTCAGACGCTGTTTTCCATGTTAAAACAATGGATTGCGTAGTGGCTTTTGTTTCAAAATGTGTCAATTCGACAGGGAGAACGCCATTTCCAGTTACAAGAATGTCTTTCAATTGGAAAGTACCTGTTCCTGCACTGGCATTAAAACCATATAATCTAAACGTAACAACTTCACTTGAACTAATGCCTAAACCACTCCAACTCGTACCCACTGTTGAACCACAGCTTGCATTATTCGGCGAATCATCCGAACCTTTATCGATAAATGCGCCTGCTCCAATTTTATAGGCATATCTAACATTGGCAGGACCAGAATTTGAACGGCGCATACCTGCTGATATGGCGTCGATTGAAACACGATAGCCCGCGTCAGGTGTAATCGTAAATTCTACAGCATCTAATGAAGCAGCGAATACAGTAGCAGTACTAAAATTACGAACTGAAAAGCCTGTTGGGCAAATTGCTGCGCCCGAAGCTAAAGCGGCAGTATTGACAGGTGTAAGTCCAGTGGCAGTGATATTACCAGCGATTGAATTATAAGTACCGTCAGTAGCAGTTGTATAGGAATAAATGGTGACAGCATTGGCATACGTTATAAAGATACCAACGCTCAATAAGAGTGTGAATAGAGTTTTCATGAATACTTGTCAATTTTGGTTAACGAATTTAGGTTAAATAAAGGGTATTGTTACGACTGCAAAGTTAAATCATAACATTATAAATAACAACAGTTTATTAAAATATTTTATACCTAAAACATTGTATTTTTAAGAGTTAAATAGTTTGAATAATTTAAATGTGCATAAAATGACAGCGTGCATCTTCCCGATTACTGGAAAAACGCCCGTTGTGGCTTTAAGGGAAGGTTATTTAGATAAAAATTAATCTGTCAGAAATGGATTTAGAGTTGCGAGAATCTGATGTAAGCGACAAAGAAGCTCATTTAGAGTGTTGAGAAGTGAAAGTTGAGTACCTCTTGAGCTGAGATTGGGTTGCTGTGAATGATAATTGAGTTGCTGTGAGTTGAATTTGGGTTGCTGTGAATGAAAGTTGTGAACTCTGTAAGCTGATTTTGACTTGCTGTGAATAGAATTTTAAATTGGTAAATATGCCGTTGCGATGGTCATGTATAAAAATAGCATGAAAACGATAATTCTAAGCCACCATAACTTGCTGGTCAGATAATCCAAACCTAAATAAATCAAAGATAAAAATACAATTGACATGACTTGTATAATGGCATTTTTAAAATCAATGTTTAACAAGTCAGAAATCATTAAATGAAAAAAGCTGTTGATACTGTAATGTCTTACAGGCACGGCATATCTAAACACCATTACATTGCCAATAAATAATACAATGACAGAAATTCTTTTTTCAAAAAAATAGGTTAGGACATTTTTCATTAATATCAGTTTGATTAAGCAATTTAAAAGACCCCCTCAGTATTTTTCAATATTTTTTAGTATTTTTGCTCTAAAAGAGTATCAAATGTCAGCAACAATAGAAAAAAAGCGCATTAATAAAAAAGAGGAATTTAAAAATTACTTGCTTGAACTCTTGCAAGAGGATAATGCTTTTCGTCAAAAAGTTTTTCAACTATTAATTGATGTTTTACCGCCTACTCAACCTTTACCACGCCGTAGTAAAGAGGAATGGAAAACTTTATCAGCAGCTAATAGCATTGAATGGTCAGATATTGAAGCATTACAAAAACTATTTAGAGAAAATGATTAACCTTAAATTATTGAAAAACCTATGACTTACATTTTAGATTCTAACATACTACTTTACCTTGTTCGAGAAAACGTTACCATTCAAAACGAAATTCAACAACGTCAGATATTTATTTCACAGAATCAAGTCAATATTTCAATTGTAACAGCTGGTGAGTTGTACTCAATTGCTGTGCAAAATAATTGGGGTGAAAAGAAATACGTAAAATTAGAAAACTTAGTGTTGAGCCTCCGCCCTTTGCCTATTGATTCGCAAGATTTGGTAGAGATTTATGCAGAAATAGATGCTTTTAGCAAAGGTAAACATCCCATATTAAAACTACCTAAGGGTCAATCGGCTATCAAGATGGGTAAAAACGATTTGTGGATAGCTACTTTAACGCATGTTTTAGATGCTACGCTTGTAACTACTGATGCAGATTTTGACCATTTGGATAACGTATTTTTTAAGCTTGAAAAGTTAATTCTCTGAGTTAATACCCCCTCAGTATTTTCATAAAAATCTTTCCACACCTTCATAATTGATTAAAGGCAGAACGAAAAGTAAGCCTACCCCCCAATCCTAACAGAAGTCATCGTCAAAGACCCCATCACTGCCTTATCATTAAAAAACGACACCGTTTCATTTTTTTCTTTCAAACCTAAGACATACAAGAGGGGATAATAATGGTCGGGCGTGGGAATCGCTAATTTGCCCATCGTGCCGAAATCTTCGTAATTAATCAGCGGTTGGTGGTTATCGTCGAGGATGAGTTTTTTGAAAGTGTTATTCATTTCGATTGCCCAATCGAAGCCAAATTCCGGCGTATTCACTTTGTCCCAAGCCACCATGCGGAGGTTGTGCACCATATTGCCACTGCCGATTATCAAGACACCTTTTTTCCTCAAAGCTGCTAATTCCTTCGCCAAATCGTAGTGATACTGAGGGGGTTGATGGTAGTCAATGCTGAGTTGCAAAACGGGAATATCGGCATCGGGATACATGTGGCGCACCACCGTCCAAGTGCCATGATCGAGTCCCCAATCATGGTCTAAAACAACGGGTGTTTTATGAATCAAATTGGCAGTAGTTTGAGCCAATTCAGGATTACCGAACGCAGGATATTGTACATCAAATAAATCTTTCGGAAAACCCCCAAAATCATGTATCGTTCTGGGCTTTTGCATGGCTGTGATATGCGTGCCGCGCGTGAGCCAATGTGCGGAAATGCATAAAACAGCTTTGGGTTTCGGTATTTCTTGACCCATTTGTTGCCAGCGTTGCGAGAATTCATTGTCTTCAATCCCATTCATCGGCGAACCATGCCCGATGAATAGCAGCGGCGACCGCTCGTCTTGCTCATTCAGTGAATCGTTTAAAACTTGAAAGGAACTCAGTGTGGACATAGTAGTAGCAGCCGTTATCAGTTTTAAAAAATCTATTCTTTTCATTTTTAATGTAGACATTAGATAATAGATATTAGATTTTTAGACCGTTAAAATGTAAACTATCCATGTTTTACGGCAATTAAATCATGTTTACTTTTTATCCAATAATATTTATCAACAATTTATGCGAATAATGGGTGAAAAAATGCCGATAGGCATAATATATTGGTAGAAAACCATAACAATATGTTCAAAAGTGGCGTAGCCACGATATATCGAAATTAAAATATGCCATCCCTACGGGATTTAAGATGCACTTACGACTATTTTCTACCGATATATTAGGTCTAACGACCTTTTGATTGCATTTCAACCTATTATTCGCATTATTTAGTTACAGATTTCAAATTCAAAGCCGACTCAATTTACCTGTTTTCCAACGCGACCCATTCAGAAACAGATCATAAATAAACAAGCCTTTGGGTGCGTTTTTATGCCAATACAGATTGTTATCACCTGCTTTCTGCTTCACATCTTGTTGTTCTACTAATTGACCCATAGCATTGTAAATTTTCAAAGTCAAGTTTGAATCATAGGTCAAATAATAGGCAAAACGCACTTCACCGCCCGATACTGAGGGGTTGGGAAAGACTTCTAAATTGAACTCATCGCGCGGATGTTCCGCCGTTTTCAAAGCTGTCATCTGACCATCCAACCAAGCCAATCTTTGATTGAGCCAATCTTTCAAATAGGCTATTTCATTGGGGTATGTACCATTCACTTTTCTATTGGGCCAGACATAGGTATTGAGTACATTCCATTTTTTGAAATTGCGGTCTTGTGCAGCCGATAACAGCGTATTAAATGAATCCACCACACCCATTATACGTGGAGTACTCAACTGATTTTGGCGCAATTGAAACCACCGCTCTTTGAGTTTTACTCTAAATTTTTTATCTGAAAACAATTTTTCCCACCAAAAAGACACCACCCAATTATCTGCCGAGCAAACTTGATTGAATTGATATGCCCAGCCCGAAGGCTCTCCACCTTGACAATAATTGGCATTGCCTAAAGCAATATTATAATCCCAAACGGGTCCCATTTTAAATTTAGGATTGATGCTGTTTTTATCTTTAAAAAAATAGGTGCTCAAGCGATAGCCATCCACATTCTTCGTCAGTTCGTTCATAATGCAATAATCTACCAAAGTCGAGACGTCGAAATACTTGGCATACCCCTCAGTATCATCGTTAAATTTATCGCTTTTCATCGCCGTTTCAAAGGCTCTGACCAGCGTTTTGATATAGTTGACTTGGGCAGGTTTTATGTCTTCTGGCTTCGGATAATGATAGACATAATAAGTTCTCTTACCATTAATTTCAGTGTATTGTGAGCTAAAACCGCTTGAAAAACCATTTGGATCGCCCGTTGTTTTATCCATTTTGATGATGTAGCCGCCTGTGAGTGCATCGCCTGATGTAGCGAGCGAATCGGCTTTCGAAATGCCCAATCGCTTGCGCTTGATATTTTCTGTGATAACATAAACGCCTTGATAATTGCCGTTGAGCGTCAGTTCGCAAAAGCGAGTTTTGGGCGCATAAGGCATAATCGTGCTTGCCAAATGGTAGGTGAGGGCTTCTCGCATGAGTGATTTATCGGAATATGGGGCGGTTAATGCATAATCTTCCATTTTTGTCCAACCTTTGAATAGGGCGACTTCATTGGCATTGCCTGCCGCATCCCGTAGTTCAATAGAAAATGGTTTTTTAGGAGAGAGGAATTGTGAAGTAGATCCGCGCGTCTCAATTCCTACTTTGCCATAGTAAATATTGGCGGTATCGGTGGGTTTTGTCAAGCCATTGGCATTAAAAACGAAGCGTATATCAGCGGTGATTTTAGGCTCATCGGGGACAGCTTTTCCGTTGGTATTAATAGTGATAATGGGTAAATTTGATTCTGTCAGCGTCACTTGACTCATAAGGGAAGACCCCCTCAGTATCAGCAACAAAATGAATAAGAACGACCTACAATTTTTCATACATAAAGTTTATCGCATCAATTAACTAAAAATTTCTTTCACGTCTATATCTAAATCGGCGAACAAGGCTGATTTTATTTTTCCTTCAATTTCAAATAAATCTAAAAGTGTATAATGCTGATTTTCAAGCACATATACTTCAATACTCTTGCTCGGCGGGTCAACAATCCAATATTCGGATACGCCACAACGCTCGTACAAAGCCTTTTTATAAACCCTATCATTTTTCGCTGTGCCTTCCGAAATCACTTCAATAATTAAATCTGGCGCACCCCACACGGGTCCATTGAGTTCTATAATTTTTTCACGCTCTTTTCGGATAAAAAACACATCTGGTTGGGGGGCATTGTCATCGTCAAAAATGACATCAAGGGGAGCGATTAATACTCGCCCAAGATTTTTAGCATCTGTATATTTTCTTAATTCTACATTCAAATTACTGACAATAATTTGATGAATTGCATGGGGGGAAGATCTTCTCACGATGTTACCATTTATAAGTTCGTAAATTGAAGTATCGCCGTCAGGTATTTCCATGTGGCGAAAATCAGTGTATGTTATTTTTTTTTGAATGCCTACCATTTTGTCTTAAATTTTATGTTTTACAAAATTAGAAAATTCTTTTATAGAAACATTAAAAAAATAATTTTTTAAAATTGAATGTTAAGTAACTGAATCAAAATAAACGCTGTTATATTAACCACGTCCCTTTAGGGCGTGGAGAGAAGGTTTTGCCTTAATTTGGCTTTAGCCGTTCAACTTTTTAGCCTTTAGATGAGTGGCTAAAGCCTTTGTTACTTTTTAACATACCACGCCCTAAAGGGACGTGGTTAGTATAACAGCGTTTATTTCGATACGACTACTTAAGTGTTTTGATTAGGCTTTAATAGTAATGTGCATAACGGGTCAAAATCACGGAGTGATTAAATGTGAATAACCTTCGATGTAATCGGAGGGTAAAAGTGAGTGGGTTGCCCTAACCGCAAAGCGGTTGAATGTAAAATGTTGGCAATTACTGACTATTTTACATTCAACTGCTTCGCAGTTATGTTTATACTCCACAACGTTCTTCCCCTGATTGCATCAGGGGTTATTCACATTCAATCACTTCGTGATTTTAAACATAATAATAAATTTGAAAATATTATTACATCAAAGGAACTTTTTCATCAATCCGAAGGTTCTACCTACTTAATTTCAATAAAAAATAATCTTTTTTTCATCATAAAAAAATTAGACAATGAAAGTCCGGCTCTCCCATTCTGAAATAGGCACTTGCTCAACCTGTCAGTTGAGTTGCCCCAGATACCATAGGCGTATTCGGTTGAGGGAGTCGTTTTTTTTGTGATGAAAAATTCCTTCTGAAGGAAACCAACCAAAAGAACGATTCCACCCGAAATGCCTCTCGCAATGTGCATTTCGGGCTTTTTTATGTCTTGCCTGAATGTCCTATTATTCATTTTAATAATCAAATACGGACATGGATCGTTCAAACAAACTGCTGATAGCGGACAACTATCAGTATTTATACAATCAAATTCTCCAGTTTTCACGCTCAAAAGCTCCTAATAATGCCTTCAAATGGTTCCTCATTGAGGCATTTGATGGAAAAGAGAGCCATCTCA
>JAYUUR010000633.1:0-7120 GCA_043754475.1 Saprospiraceae bacterium
GCTTCTAAGCTTTCTGGAAGGACGGGTTCTAACATGACGCAAAGTTATATCTTTTTTACTCCTTTTAAATACTGCTTACGGCAGTGCTAAATAATTACATTATTTCTTAATATAAATAATTATCAATCATGAATTTCATTGAAACAGCATCAAAAGGTTCAGGCAAATCTGTAAAACTACATTATGCAGATTTGGGCACAGGCAAACCTGTTGTTTTTATACACGGTTGGCCCTTGAATCACGAAATGTGGGAACACCAGTTGTCAGAACTGCCCCATCACAACCTCCGATGCATCGCTTACGACCGCAGAGGCTTTGGCAAATCTGATCGCCCTTGGGAAGGTTATGATTATGACACCCTTGCAGATGATTTGAAAGCAATCATTGATGGGCTCGATTTGAATGATGTGACCCTCGTCGGCTTTTCAATGGGCGGCGGTGAAATTGCTCGCTACATCGGCAAATATGGTACGAGTCGCATCTCAAAAGTGGTTTTTATCAGCGCAGTGACGCCATTTATGCTCAAAACTGATACTAATACTGAGGGGGTCGATAAAGAAACCTTCGATGATATGGTTACCAATATTAAGAAAGATCGTCCCGCATTTTTTGTCAACTTCGGTAAACAGTTTTATGGTGTCAACATGCTGAGTCATCCAGTGAGTCAACCTTTTTTGGATTGGAATCAAATGCACTGTTTGATGGCTTCACCTAAAGCGACTGTCGATTGCGTGCGCTCTTTTTCTGAAACGGATTTTAGACATGATTTAACCAAAATCAATGTTCCAGTTCTCATTATTCATGGCGATTCTGATAAAACGGTGCCGATTAATGTGTCAGGCGACAAGACAGCTCAGTTGATTCCGCAGTCAAAATATATCGTTTATGAAGGTGCGCCACATGGTTTGTTCGTCACTGAAAAAGATAAGTTGAATGCTGATTTGTTGAATTTTATCAGCGATAAACAGACTAATCGCAAATCACCTGAACTTGAGCAATCTTATTCAAATGGTTTATAAAAACTTATATTGTGATGTATATCGCAATCGCAAAACATTGATTTACAAAGGTTTATATAATATTTAACAATTTTAAAATCAATTAAAATGAATACTGAACAATCAATAGACGTGATAAATGCACTCATCGTCATCAACAATGACAGAATCGAAGGCTACATGACAGCCACTAAAGAAACGGAGGATTTCGATTTGAAAACGCTTTTTGCTCAATTTGAAAATACAAGCCAAAAATGCAAAGGGGAGCTTGTTAGGGAAGTTCAAAGATTAGGTGGTGAGCCTGCGGAAGGTACTAAAACAACGGGCAAGATTTACAGAGTCTGGATGGATGTTAAAGCTACTCTGACTGGTCATGACCGCAAAGCTATTCTCAACTCATGTGAATATGGTGAAGATGTTGCCATCGAATCGTATGACGATGCCTTGAATAATGAGGCAGAAAACATCTCACCCGAGCAACGAATGATGTTAAATGCTCAACTTCAACTCATAAAAGCAGATCACGATAAAGTGAAAGGCTTACGAGATATGGCGGCAGAACATGCTTAAAATTTTTGATTATTGGTTATTGGTTTTAACGAACCAATAACTAATAATCAATAACCAATAATTAAGTCACTTCTTCTCAATACTGCCGCTGCCTGTAATGCGGGATTTTACTGAGGGGTCACCCGAATAGTGAATATCGCCGCTGCCTGTGACGGAGGCATCCATACTGGTTTCAGCATGGCAATCAATATTGCCAGAACCTGTTATCGAAGCATCCACTTTTTTAGATTTTAGATTCTGAGCGTGTACATCTCCACTACCACTCAATGACAATTCGCTTGACTCAGCAACGCCACCGACTTCCAAATCGCCACTGCCACTCAGTTCCGCTTTAACAGTATTATAAGTAGCATCTTTTACGCGCACATCGCCGCTGCCCGTAATAGTAAGCGATAATTTATCGCCTTTGAAAGCATTTTGAGCAATCATATTCCCACTGCCCAATAGATTCACGCTTTCAAAAAGTGGTGCTTCAACATGAATGATGAGTTTATCATAATCGACATTGCCAATGCTTTTTTTAAAATATATCTTCAAAATACCCCCTTCCACGCTTGTTTCAAGCAATTCAGCAATATTTTTTTGGGCTTCAATTGTCACTTTAAAATCAGTGGCTTGCGTCATGTATACGTCTGCGGATGCACCCAATTCCACACCTTTAAAATCTTTCAACGAACGTGTCTCAGTTTGGACAGGACCTTCCCCTTTTACGCTGTTGAGCATTCTTTTACAAGCGAAAAACATCAAAAATGCGGCTGCAATAATTAAAATATCTCTTTTCATTGTTTAATTTTTTAAAGTTAATACAAGGTAGTTAAAAATGATGAATGATGAATGATGGATTTAGAAATTGAAAGTTGAAAATGGGGTAATGCCAATGAGATATGCTTTATACTAATTAGGTTACAGTTTTTACAAAAAAAAGACCTATAAAGGTTTATAAAAACACTTTATAGGTCTGTAATTTATCAATAAGTAGTAAGATTTATATATTTTGAAATAAAACTATCCACATGCCATTACCTATTACCCATTGCCCATATTTAAGGTTTTCCCCGCAATGCTTGCAATAATTTTTTGCGTTCCTTCATTTCCATATCAGAAAGGAAAGGAATATGGCTCAAACGGTCAATCATGGTATTGGAAAGCGATTTGAACTTAGCCGCATCAGCACTTGAAAAAGTGGAAATCTGCGGCAATTTCTGTCTCAAATGATTGACCTGCTCGCCATTTTTCCAAAAACGGAAACAAACGTGTGGACCCGTTGCCAAACCTGTTTGTCCCACATAACCAATCACTTGACCTTGCTTCACTCGTGTACCCGTCTTAATACCAGCTGCAAAACGGCTCATGTGCAAATATTGCGTTTCGTAAGGATTCATGTGTTTGATTTTCACATAATTACCGTTACCGCCGCTGTCGTAAGTTGCGGCTGTTACAACTCCGTCAGCCACTGACATGATAGATGTGCCTTGCGGTGCGGCATAATCTGTTCCGAAATGCGGACGATTATAACGCAAAATAGGGTGCATCCGATTCATGCTGTAATGCGACGTAATATTGCTATATCTCAAAGGCGATTTCAAAAAACCGTCGCGCATAGGCAAACCGTTTTTAGCGTACCACCCTTTCTCTTCGCCGTTGTCAAAATATATGGCAAAAATGGGGTCTGCTTCACTTTTTTCCTTGAAATATGCCGCTTTCATACATTTCACACCCACAGAACGCCCTTCCACAAGCTCCTCTTCCCAGATGATTTTAAACTCGTCACCATCTTGAAACTTGCGCAAATCGAACTGATATTTTAAGGCATCTTCTACTTTATCCGTCAATTCGTAGCTCATGCCATTGGCAACCATCGTTTCCCAAAGTGAACCGTTGATTTTGCCCGATGCTTCAAATTCACGGACAGAAACCTCTTTTTTCACCTCTTTTACTGAGGGGGTCTTCAAATTGAAAACGATATATCGCTTGGCATCCGGTTCGTAGATAAAATAATCGTAACCCATGCGAGGGTCGCGGGTGAGAACAGTGTAAGGCTTACCGTTGATAATTTTGTCAAAATCATAATATTGCTTAGCTACTTTTGAAAGACTATCGGCAATTTTATGGGATAAACCGCGCTTCATCAGCAACGGGACGAATACATCATCACTTTCGACTTTCTTTTCAATGACATTGAAAGTATCCAACGCAAAACCGTATTTTACAGTTGGCGTAATGACGGGCAAAGCACTTAAAGTGATTTTTTCATCACTTTGGGTATCTACAAAAGACGTCAAATGAGAAGCTTCCGTAACGAATAATGCTGAGGCAGCAAGGGCGGCGGTAGCTGTAAATGAAACAATCGAAGTTTTTGTTAGAGATTTTTTGATGCTTTTTTTTAAAAAATTGGAATTTAGTTTGGCTGTTTTCTTATGATATTCCATTGATAATTTAATTTATAAAAATTGTGTCTTTTAATATAATTTTCTAATAGTATATTTTCTTACATTATAATATGTTGAACCTATATTCACTTAGAATGAAAAGCGAAAATACAATACGTATTGATAATTCCTATCATTTTTCAACCATTAACAAGTGTTAAAGTTTACTTATCTAAGTAGCAACAATGATAGAAAATAAATTCTATGAATGGTTTATAAAATGTGTTAAATTTTGAAAAAAACCGTCAATATGATATTATTATGACATTAGAATAGATAATTAAAGTTTAAATTTCGATTTTCGATTTAATTTAAAATAAAATTCTGTCGAAATCAAATTGTTTTCTTCTTCAATTTTATCCATAATTCCGTTTTGGCTCTGGGTTGTATTGAATTATAACAGTCTTCCATTGTCAAAATATCGAAATACGGTTCGAAATAATTGGCATATTCTGCTCTATCTCCTCCAAACGGTGGACCTTGAAATGGGAACGTTCGGCTGAAAAGCACCCCTGTTAGCACCCCCTCAGTATTGAGCAATTCCGCTGCCTTTTTGACATAATTTGGACGTTCTAAGGGGTCAATTGCACAGAAAAAAGTCTGCTCAATTATCAAATCAAACTTCTCATTTAATAGAAAAAAATCACCGATGATTAGTTGATTTTTAGGAAAATCAGGCACATTATTTTTATACCGATTAATAGCCTCTTCTGCCCAATCGCAAACGAATACATTGTGAAAACCCTGCGCCCACAAATACGCCGCCTCGTACCCACTGCCTGCCCCAGGAATCAAAATTTTCAAATTTTTATCCGTTTTTGTTTCTACCAAATGGTCAATATAAGCTTTAATCGGCGTTGTAATTGCGCCTGCATCCCACCCTATTTCGCCCGTTTGGTAGCGATTTGCCCAATAATCTTTATCTAAAATCATGGTTTTTCGTTAATTGTTATTTGTTAATCGTTATTTGTGAAATAACCGCGAAGCGGTTGAATGTGAATAACCCTCGATGAAATCGGGGGAATACACGAGATAATGGGCATAACTGCTTCGCAGTTGAATGTAAAGTAGTCAATAATTGGCAATATTTTACATTCAACCGCTTCGCGGTTAGGGCAACCCACTTATTAAAACCCTCCGATTGCATCGAAGGTTATTCACATTCAACCGCTTCGCGGTTATATCAACTCATTATTCGCATACATTAATTGACGGTAAATATCTCATGAAATAAATAAATAAAATGTTTAAATACTGAGGGGGTAAAACATGGGTGATAGGTAATGGGTAATAATTGTGATTTAAATTCATCATTTATCATTCATCGCTCATCATTTTTCAATATCCATCTTCACGATTTTTGGAAAAAATGAGCCGACAATATCCACCAACGCCATTTGCGATTGCATCACCAAATCAATGTCTTTATAAGCATGAGGGGCTTCATCCAAGCCACCGCCGAGGAGCGTGACACCATGTTTTTCAAGTATATCTTTCATTCCTCGAGGGGTAATACTTTCTTTAGCTTGGCGCCTACTCATGCGCCTACCTGCGCCATGTGCTGCGGAATTGATGCCCGACACTTCGCCTTTTCCGCGCACGATATAGCCAGTCGCCGTCATGCTGCCTGGAATAATACCCAACACGCCCTTGCCCGCAGGTGTCGCACCCTTACGGTGTACGATGACTTCTCGACCATCCAATACTTCTTTCCAAGCGAAGTTATGATGATTTTCAATTCTTGTAATTGGTTGGCTACCAATGGCTTGTGCAATTTTATTATGAATGGCATGATGACAAGCCGAAGCATAATCACCTGCTAAATTCATTGCCAGCCAATATTCCATGCCTTCTTGCTCGTCCAATCGAAGCCAGGCTAAGTGTTTGGCTTCTTTGGGCAATTGGCGTTTTTCCATCGCCGCGTTGGTATAGTGATTGGCAATATTGGCTCCCAATCCACGACTGCCCGAATGTGAGAGCAAGGCGATATATTTCCCTGCTTTGATGCCCAATTCAGCATCATCATTTTCAAAATGGCAGATGCCAAATTCCACGAAATGGTTGCCACTGCCCGATGTGCCGAGTTGCTTGGCAGCCTTATTTTGCAGACCCCTCAGTAATTTGAGTTCATTGAAGAGTGGACTGTCCATCACTTCATGTTCGTAGCTGTTTGTCCAAGCACCGCCCGCGCCGAAAATAGTATTTTCAACGATAGCTTTTTGAAACATTTTGTTGCGTTTTTCCAACTCATCCACATGAATGGGAAATACCGAAAGGCACATTCTACAACCAATATCCACACCCACGCCATAGGGAATCACTGCCCCCTCAGTTGCCAACACGCCACCAATCGGCAAGCCATAGCCCGCGTGAGCATCAGGCATGAGCGACCCAGCCACCGTTATCGGCAACCGCATCGCCATTTTCATTTGGTCGAATGCACCTTGCTCGATATGCTCTGCACCGAAGACTTTGAAGTCCAACGGCTGAGTCAGCAATTCGGGTTTTTCTTTACCAATTTCAGGCTTGGGTTTGATTTTTTCAGCGATGGCACCGAATATTTCATGGTCGTAATATTTTTCAGGCGTTTCCACCAGACCCCTCAGTATTGGCTCTATTTCCTCGAAAGTAAAGTGCTTAAAATGCTTCTCCATGACAGTCATCGTCATGCTGATAGCTGGATTTTGAGGAAACCCCAACTCGACTAATTGCTTCGGTTTTAATTTTAATTTCATTGTATCAATATTTACCTTCGGCGCAATTTGCTAATAAAAAAGCTTCTTGATAAATTCAAGAAGCTTTTTTTAATTTAAAAGTTTAAAATTGTTTTAATCTGCCGCTTGAACCAAAGTGTTGAGGCTAAATGCTGTTTATCAATATGATTATTTAGGTGGCAAATATCGTTTGTTTTTTTTAGATTTTTACATAAAATATTACAGTAAAAGGCTTTTCATAGCCCGCCCACATCAAGAGTTGCCCAATGTTTTTAAAATAATAACAATACTTAATTAAACTCAAATGAGCGCTATTATTTGCTCTAAAAAATATTTATCCTCTTCATCAAACTCACTATATTTTATACTATCCACATCCAAAACACCCAACACTTCGCCATTTCTAATA
>JAYUUR010000634.1:0-21270 GCA_043754475.1 Saprospiraceae bacterium
AACTATTATTGCTAATAGCTCCGTTCGACTTGCATGTATTAAGCCTGCCGCTAGCGTTCATCCTGAGCCAGGATCAAACTCTCCATAGTAATATCTTTATATGCCTACCGAAGTAAGCGATACTCTCGAATCGTTTAATCTGACTAACTACTCTCAAAAAAATTGACAGTTAATTAATCTAAACTTTTTTGTACAAATTTTCGATTAACCCCTACCAAATATCTAAATTCTTAAACTTGCATTTTCTATCAATCTATATAACCATTTCACAACAATCATATAATCGAATTTCTCTGTCTCTTATGTCAATGAACTCTTTATAAACACCCCTCAGTATCTCAATTACTTGCTTCTTTTCAATACTTTCAAATGTGTTTTTTTTATCTTAAAACTCTGCTTTCAGAGCTTCTTTTCAAATTGGATTGCAAAGGTAAGAGCATTTTTTATAATCAAAAACTTTTTGAAAGTTTTTTTTATTTTTTTTCTCTCTAAGTGTTTTCACACCGTTTCTCTGCTAATTTTTTGCTTATTCAGCGATGCCTTTCTCTTAAAGCGACGCAAAGATAGAACGGCTTTTTATTCTGTGCAAGCCTTTTTAAAAGTTTTTCTCAGAAAATTATTTTATTTAAAAGTATTAAAGCAAATATTATTTGGCAGCAATAGCATTAACAAAAGTTACACCTTTTGTTAATTCAATTCTTACGGTACGGTGTTCTTTGTTTCTCACGAAAACCTTAATGAAATTTTTTTGAAAATAATTTAGATTGAATGAAACATATATGATTTTGCCTTTTTAAAGTACTCATATAACATCGTTACGCTGAAAAGCATTGAAAAGTTATAGGCAAAATCATCAAGTGGAATAGTGACGAAACGAATACCGAGATATTCTTCAGGATTGTAAATCACTACAGGTTGAGAAGTTGTAGCCCCAGTCAGGATTCCGTTCACTAATATAAAGGGTATTAAACCAATGAAAAATGAGCGATAGAATTGTGCCCTGATATCAATATCTCCAAATAGCAATTGCCAAAGCAACAGTGAGCCGGCTATCATAAAAGCGGTAGCTGTGTAGGCATGACCCCAATACCAGAACCCAACACCGAAGAATATAAAAATGAGCAAAATACTGAGGGGGTACTCGACGCGCTTAAAAATTGTATTTTTAGGGAAGTAAGCGTTGAGGCATTCATATATAAATACACTTGCCCATGGAAAGGTAAAAAAGAAAAGCCATTCTTCTATCGGCAGGTTAATGATTTTGATTGTATAATAAGGTGTATTGAATCCCCAAACACCTATCGCTGTTTTCCAAATATCCCATATCCAGCAAATAATCGCTACAATGAGTAAAGCAGGGAGTAGAGATTTCCACCGTTTATAATATGCTACCTTTTTATCGAAACTCATTAACAAGACAGGAATGAAGGCAAAGAGGTGCAGATACACATATATATATGGTGTCTCAAAAAACCGTACCTCGAATTGTTGATTGACGGTATAGAGTAGATTATTGGTTTTAACTGAATCCGTCAACCCGTGCAATAATATTATACCAATCGTTAATAGAGGTATCAACCATTTTAAAGGCTTCATTATCACCGTGAGTGTAGCGTGGCGGGAGGGGGTCATTCTGATTATTAAAGATTTCAAAGTAGATTAAAACTATTTTTAAAAACCGAGCTACATAGCAAATACACCTTGCGCCTATCACTCACTCGGATGCGCTCTTGCTGCACGCGTTGAGCATTGGTTTTTTTAATTTTTTCAAAAAGATTGATGTAATAAATATACGCCAAATATACACCCAACCTTGCAGACTTCGGTAATTGCATGATGCCCGAATAGCCTTTATCAAAATCAGCTTTGATGTCCGCTTCTATTAATTGCTTTTGGTGGTTATCGAAATGGCGGAAATCTATGCCGGGGAAATAGACGCGCCCACGTTCATCGAAATCGCTTTTCATATCGCGTAAGAAATTTATCTTTTGGAAGGCTGAGCCTAAAGCGCAGGCTGTATCTTTCAATCGTTCATACTCTGCTTCATCCCCCTCAGTAAAAACGCGTAAACACATCAAACCAACTACTTCCGCAGAGCCATAGATATATTTTTTATACAAACTATCGTGATAAGTATTAAAATGCAAATCCATTTCCATAGAATCAAGGAAGGCATCTATGAGCGCCTTTTCAATTTTATATTTATAAACAACCTCTTGAAACGCTTGTAAAACAGGGTTCAATGAAATGCGTTCTTCGATAGCTATAAAGGTGTCTTGTCTGAATCGCTTAAATAATTTGGCTTTATCATAATCGTGGAAGGTGTCCACGATTTCGTCAGCAAAGCGGACAAATCCATAAATGGCATAAATGGGCGCGCGAAGCTTCTTGTCAAAAGCCTTTATGCCTGACGAAAAAGAGGTTGAGTAGCGTTTGGTAATCATTTCGCTACATTCCTGACAAACATCGCTGTATAATTTAAATTGATTCATATTTTGTAGATATTATGCCTTCCGAAGGAATGCCTTTGGCAGAAGGAATCCCTTTGAGAAAAAATTGACACTATGCCGAGGGCATCCCTTCGGAAGATATTAGACAGCTAAATTATTCTATGTTAAGGTTTGATTGTTTTAAAAATTTCTTTCGCCACTACTTGTCCTGAAATCAATGATGGTGGCACACCCGGTCCGGGCGTTGTCAATTGCCCTGTGTAGTAGAGATTTTTAATTTTTTTACTTCTTAATTTCGGTTTGAGAAAAGCTGTTTGCATTAAAGTATTCGCCAATCCATAAGCATTGCCTTTAAAAGCATGGTAATCTGATTTAAAATCGCGGTGCGCATACGAACGCTTATATATAATATGGGGGCGAATTGCTTGATTTGTCCATTTTTCCAATCGTGTCATTACCATGTCGTAGTATTTCTCACGCAAGGCTTCGGTATCTTCTAAGTCAGGGGCAAGCGGTATCAAAACAAATAAATTTTCACAACCCTCCGGTGCTACTGAGGGGTCGGTCTTGGATGGCATCGATACATAAAACAAAGGGTTGGTGGGCCACACAGGATTTTCATATATTTCTTTAGCATGAAGGTTGAAGTCTTCATCAAAAAAGAGGTTATGGTGTTCCAAATTATTTAAACGCTTATTCACACCCAAATAAAATAATAGACTTGAAGGTGCCATCGTCCGCTTTTCCCAATACCCCTTAGTATAATTACGAAATTCAGGGGCTATTAGGTTTTGGTCAACGTGGTGATAATCCGCTCCACCTATTACAATATCAGCTTTGTAGGCAGCATCGAATGTCTCTACAAGTGTGGCTTGACCACTTTTATTAACATTTATTTGTTTGACTTCTTGATTCAAAATAATTTCAACGCCTTTCTCTTCTGCTAATACCACCATTGCTTTCACTATTTCATGCATCCCGCCTTTTGGATACCATGTACCCAAAGCCATATCTGCATAGTTCATTAAAGAATACATGGCAGGTGTTTTCCAAGGGGTTGCTCCGAGAAATAATACAGGGAATTCTAATAATTGAATAAGTTTTTCACTTTTAAAAAGTCGCCTGACATACGTGGACATATCAGTCAGCATTTGCAATTGAAACATGCTTTTCAACACACGCCAATCTACAAACTCCATGATGCTATGACTCGGCTTGTGAACAAACTCTCCCATGCCGACATCATATTTATACTTCGCTTCTTTCAAAAACCGCCGCAACTGAGGGGTACTGCCCGGTTCATACTGCTCAAACATGGCTTCCAATTCTATCATATTCGCAGGAACGTGCATCACATCGCCATCGTTGAAGGTAACAGTATATGAAGGGTCGAGTCGTATTAATTCATAATAATCTGACCGTTTTCTGCCAAAAAACTCAAAATATTGCTCAAAGACTTCGGGCATCCAATACCATGAGGGTCCCATATCGAATGTGAAACCCTGAGCTACCCCCTCCTGCCGCGCTCCGCTCGCAGTGACAGCTATCTCTTCGGTAGTATCAATATTGGTTGTGAAGACTCTCGCTCGCCCACCTGCACAATCGTTCTTTTCCAGAACGGTTACATCATAACCCTTAGCCGCTAAATGCGTTGCCGCTGACAATCCTGCGAAGCCCGAACCGATGACTATTACCTTTTTTCCCACAAAGACTTGATTTGATTAGATTAAAACTTCTTTGAAACACCTATTTCTTTAGTTTTGTTTAAACTTTTATTAAAATAATTAAACAAAACTTTATAAAACAGAAGAATTAAAAACTGTCAGATGTTGGAATCTGGTTAATTAATGCGCAAGATAGGAAAATGTAGAAATTGGTGTGATTGGCAAAACAAGGTTGGGTGTTTGCAACAAATCGAAACAAAGGTGAATAAATTAATCAAAATACGCTTTCCTGTTTTCCTATGTTTTCTCTTATTGGTATGCGAATCATTCTGTCTCTTGTCTTTTTTTTCAATTTCTCTAAGCCCTTTTTAATATTATCTCGCTCCATTGTAAGAGCAGAGAACTCTACAATTTGGACAATTTCAGATGGTGTTTGCTGTTTGATTTTCGAAAATTGAGAAAAAAACTTGCCTTCTTTAATTAATTTAAGCGCGTATTTCAGCACACTTGTCAGTCCATTAGGAGCCTCACTAATAGGCAACCAAACGGTACTTTGAAATTTGTGAAACTCTTTTACACACGCTCTTTGAGATGCATCGGCAACACTATGAAAAAATAAAATAATCTCAGACACGTTTTCTGTTTTGCGATGGGTTACATGGGCAAACTTTAGGTCTTTCTTTGTAATGCGAATGCCTATTTCTTCAAAAATTTCTCGAATAAGGGCTTCTTTAGCAAATTCTTCCGATTCAATCTTGCCGCCAGGCAGTGTAAAACCACCACCATTGAGAGGGGTTTGTTCCAAAAATAAGAGTTGTTCATCGCACTCAAGCAACAAACGAGCCGTCAAAATAACACGGGAGTTGTTTTTAGATATTGACATTTTCTGTAGTATGCTTAAAACTTGAAAAGTTATTAATTGATGCAAGATACAATTTTTAACTTTTTGTTTTGTTCATTTAACAATAAAAAATCTAAATTATCCTTAATATGGTATAATTAACTTTATTAAATAAAATATTATTTTAAAATAAATTTAATGGAAGCTTCAATATTAAATATTATGAAAGCTATCAATCATTCACATTCAACAAAGTCCTTAACTCCGTAGCGTCTTCAGGTTTCATCTTACCACTCAGTATCAGGCGCAATTCTCTCCTGCGCGCAGCTTCATCAAATTGTTTTTCCTCCTCGCCCGATAGTGGAATCACGGCAGGTACGGGTTGGGGCTTGCTGGTAACATCATCGAGGGCGACGAAAGTCAAGTAGGCATGATTGCATCGGCGAGGGTTGCCCGCTTTTATATTGGCTGCAAAAACTTCTACGAATACCTCCACTGAAGATGTGAATGCTCGCGTCACACAGGCTTCAAGCGTCACAATATCGCCTTGAGAAATAGGCTTTTGAAAAGATACATGATCGACTGATACGGTCACTACTTGGGCTTGACAATGCCTGCCCGCGCATATGGCTGCCACAATATCCATCCATTTCATCAGATTGCCGCCCATTAGGTTGCCCATCGGGTTGGTATCGTTGGGCATCACCATTTCAGTCATGATGGTCTTTGATTCACTTACTTTTTTCGCTTGCATTTGAACAGATATTAGATACTTGGATATTAGATATTAGAATTTTCCTCACCGTATCATCACCCCTTTCCTATCCAGAAAAGGAATCATGATAAAATTAATCGGCTCGATGCTACCGACGACAAAAACATATTTCTTATCGTACATATGCCCCTGACACGTGAAACTGACCCAATATTCATGTGACATCCAAAGCAGTTTCGTTGAAATGGGTTCTATTTTAATCATTTCTAAAGCACCGATTCTTTCTATAAAATGCCGCAAGGTGGAGGTGCGGCGCATTTCGCCATCTTCATCTTCGCCGTATCCTTTTGATACTATTAAGACACCTTCAATCGGCTCTTCTTTAAAATTGATGAGAAAAGCGTCCCAGAGTTCGGTGTCCATATACGTTTCGTCGGGCGGCGCGATAACAATAGCAATGTCTTCAACTTTTAGATTGGGTATATCCTTTTTCATAATAGTTTTCTAAATTTCAAACAAATTCAAATCCAAATAGCGCGGCAAAATGCCCTTTGAGTTTTTCTTTGACTTCTTCTACGTCCATTTTTCTGCCAAGTTCCATAGCCAATGAGGTAACTGTTTTGTCTTTATCTTCAATGCCACAGGGTATAATATTTTTAAAAAAATTCAAATCTGTATTCACATTAAAAGCAAAGCCATGTAGCGTCACCCAACGACTTAAATGCACCCCGATAGCGCATATTTTTCGCTTAGGTTGAGTATCATCGCCTTCAAGCCACACGCCTGTATATCCGTTGATGCGGATACCTTTCAAACCATATTCAGCAATGGTGCAGATAACGGCTTCTTCGAGGTAGCGGACGTATTTATGCACGTCGGTAAAGAAAAAATCCAAGTCGAATATCGGATAGCCCGTTATCTGACCGGGTCCATGATAAGTAATGTCGCCGCCCCTATTAATTTTAAAGAACTCAATGCCTTTCGCTGCCAAACCTCCTTCATCTAAAAGCAAATGCGTAGTCGAGCCACTTTTACCAAGCGTATAAACAGGATTGTGTTCGCAAAACAGTAGATAATGGGTTTGTTCAAAAGGCATTTCAATAGCTTCAAAACCCGTTTTTACTGAGGGGGTCTCTACTTCTACTTGTCGCGCAAGGCGTTTGGTATCAATCAATTGCTTTTGCAATTCTGATTGATAAGCCCATGCTTTGCTGTAAGCAATACGTCCTAAATCCTGATAAATAACTTTTTGCATCATCTTTTTACAATAATCGCAAAGGTAACGATATATTTTCGGGATTGTTTAATCTGCCAATTGAGATTTCACTACTCTATTTTCTTTTTAAATAAAAAATCATTGACTACATTTGCTCATCTTGAAAAAATGTGTATTACGAAAAACTTTATATAACAACCAAACTTTAATATGGAAAGATTCACAGGTCTCCTTGGCATTGTCTTGATTTTGGGCGTTGCTTATGTCTTCTCCAATAACAGAAAAGCCATCAATTACAAAACAGTCGGCACTGGATTAGCCTTACAATTGTTCTTAGCTATCTTCATTTTGAAAGTACCTGTCGGCAAACAGATATTCGGTTGGTTGGGCGAAAAAGTCACTTGGTTGTTGAACTTCTCAGATAAAGGTGCAGATTTTGTATTCGGTATTTTGAGTCGCGACGCAGATTTAGCCGTTGTATTTGGACCTGCGAATGGTTTCATTTTCTTTTTTAAAATTATTCCGACCATTATATTTGTAGCAGTATTGGTCAATATTTTATATCATATCGGTTTGATGCAATTAATCGTTTCTCTTTTGGCAAAAGGCATGAAAAAACTGATGGATGTATCGGGTGCGGAAGCCTTATCCAATATATCGAGCGCATTTGTCGGGCAAGTCGAAGCGCAAATTATGATTAAACCTTACTTGAAAGGCATGACGGTCAGCGAATTAATGGCTTCCATGACAGGCAGTTTTGCTTGTATCGCGGGTGGTGTGATGGCAACTTATATCAAATTCGGCGTTCCTGCGGAGTATTTAATTGCAGCGAGTATTATGGCGGCACCTGGGGCTTTGGCGATAGCGAAAATCATGTACCCCGAAACGGAAGAGTCAGAAACAAAGGGCGAAGTGAAGCTAAAAGTATCCAAACAACACTCCAATATTGTAGATGCCATATCGGCAGGTTGTTCGGATGGTTTGAAAGTGGGTTTGAATGTTCTCGCTATGCTTATTGGTTTCTTGGCTTTGATTGCACTCATCAATGCCATGTTTGGCGCGGTGGGCGGCTGGTTCGGCTATCCTAATTTTAATTTAGATACAGTTTTAGGCTTTATATTCGCTGGATTTGCTTGGGCGATGGGTGTTCCGAGCCATGAAATCATGACAGCGGGCGCACTCATGGGAACAAAATTGGTCGCCAACGAGTTTGTAGCATACCTTCAACTCAAGTCGATGTTGACGACTATTGACCCTAAAACGTTGGTTATTGTCAGCTTTGCTTTGTGCGGATTTGCGAACTTCGGTTCAGTGGGTATCCAAATCGGTGGCATCAGTGCCTTAGAGCCTTCGCGACGAGCAGATTTAGCGCGCTTGGGTTTCAGAGCGTTGATGGCAGGTACTTTGGCATCGTATATGTCGGGAACATTGGCAGGGATGATGATGTAGTAAACATGGGTAATAGGTGATGGGTAATAGGTGATGGGTAATGCGTGATGGGCAATTGGTAATAAGTAATGGGACGATTCGCAAATTATTACCCATTACCTATCACCCATTACCCATATTTTCACCCCCCTCAGTATTTTGTCTATATTTTAATTAAAAATGATAACTTTTAACACATACGAGTTCACATAAGACATATAGAAAAAACTATGTGTCCTATGTGAACTATGTGTCAGAGAAAAAAAATTAAACAACATGGATTATCAAAACATCTTAGTTGAAGACGATAATGGTATTATCGTTTTGACTATTAATCGAGAAAAAGCATTGAATGCTCTAAATCAACAGACGATGAGCGAACTCAAATCCTTCTTTGAAAAAGATTTTGAGCAATTACCGCTTATCAAAGGGGTGATTATTACAGGCGCAGGAACGAAAGCCTTTGTGGCAGGTGCGGACATTACGGAATTTATCGGCTTGACCAATACCGGCGAACAAATGGCTCAACGTGGGCAGGATATTTTCCTCATGATCGAGCGTTTTCACAGACCAGTTATTGCGGCGGTGAATGGGTTTGCTCTTGGGGGTGGCTGCGAGTTGGCGATGGCTTGTCATATCCGAATTGCTTCGCCGAATGCTCGGTTTGGTCAACCTGAAGTAAATTTGGGCATTATTCCTGGCTACGGCGGCACACAACGCTTGGTGCAATACATTGGCAAAGGCAGAGCATTGGAATTGCTGATGACAGCCGATATGATTGACGCTACTGAGGGGTATCGGATGGGTATGGTCAATCATGTTGTGGATGAAGGACAGACGGTTACAAAGTCGAAAGAGATTATTGAAAAAATAGCCACTAAAGCACCCGTTGCCATTCAAAAAATAATAGAATGTGTCAATGCTTTCTTTGATCCGGGGGGCGATGCGGGCTTCTTCCGTGAGGTGGTGGAGTTCGGCAAAACGAGTAAATCAAGCGATTTTAAAGAAGGGGCTAATGCTTTTGTAGAAAAACGCAAAGCGAATTTTAAAGGGAAATAGTTTAAATCAATTATCAAGATTGTTGCAGCATAGTGACATGGGAGGTGCATAGTTTAGGTATTCAATACCGATATTATGCGCCTTTTTTTTGTACTTTAAGTCTCAGGAGCAGTATTAATGTTCACAGGAATAGCATTAATGTTCAAAGGAATAGCATTAATGTTCACAGGAATGGCATTAATCTTCACAGGAATAGCATTAATCTTCACAGGAATAGCATTATAACTCGCAGGCTTTTCAACCCGCCTTGAAAACTTAAAACGCCTACTCACTTCATTTTACCCTTAAACACCTCTTCAAAATGCTTCACCTTTGGGCGCACCACGCTCAAATTATATGGCTCCCACGGATGCTCGTTGTAGTAGTCCTGATGGTATTCTTCGGCTTTGTAAAAAATGCCTTTCACTTGTTGATAGCAAGCGTCCATTTTCCAAAAACAGCCGCCTGCCAGCGTGGCGGTTTCAAGCCCTATTGTATCTTTTTCTTTAGAAAGTGTAGGCAAATCTCTTGAAATAGCCGTATAAGCATCTGTTGGCGCTGCATTATTGCTTTTTTGAGTGCAATTACTGAGGGGTATGGTGAAGAAGAGGAGGAGGTATTTTAAATAGTTGGAAAACATGGTGGTTGGATTTAAATTTTAAAGTAATCTCATTTTCAATCATGAAACAAATGTAACTACCATTATTTCACAAAATCATCACGCTAATACCATCCCTCGTCGAGTGATTAAAATAATCCGTCTCAAATAATTCTTATTCATATGCTGAGAAACGACCTTTGCAGCGAGATTCAAAAACGCCTTTGAATAAAAATTAATACAGGTGGTTTCGTCGAAAAAGAATGTAAACTATCAACTAATGTAGCTTTAAACTGTCATTAAATTGTCAAATATCATCACTCACTTATAATCTGAAGATTATCTCATCATTACCCGCTTATTTAAATTTAAAATGAAAAAATTTCTATTTGCTTTCAGCTTTCTTTTTACAACACTTATTTCTTATGCTCAAATGCCCGGGGGAATGCCCGCCGGTGGTGGCAAAATGCCTTCTATCTCAGGTAGAGTCTATGGTAAAATTATAGATGCGACCACTAAACAACCCATTGAGTTTGCCTCTGTCATCGCTCTCCGTCCGATGGGCAAGCGCGATTCGATGCTCGGCGGCGGCTTGACTTTGCAAAATGGCGAATTTAATATTGACAATGTGCCTTTGGGTGGCATCAAAATCAAGGTGTCTTTTTTAGGTTTTAAAGACTTTGTGAAGCAAAATGTTATGATTATGCCGCCTGATAATATGGAGGTGGATTTAGGCGACATTGAACTTCAATCGGATTCAAAAGTCTTGAACACCGTAGATGTCACCGCTCAAAAAAGCTCGATGCAATTGAGTTTGGATAAAAAGGTTTTCAATGTTGATAAAAATATAACGGCAATAGGCGGCACAGCGGAAGATGTGTTGAAAAACGTCCCCTCAGTAACAGTGGATGGTGATGGCAATGCTAAACTCCGCAACAACAACACAACAATATATGTAGATGGCAGACCCACGATGCTCTCAATGAACCAAATCGCTGCTGACCAAATCGAATCCGTAGAGGTGATTACGAATCCTTCCGCCAAGTTTGAGGCTTCGACAACAGGCGGTATCATTAATATTATCACTAAAAAGAATAAGAAACCGGGATATAATGGCTTCATTGGATTGAGCATCGGCACGGGCGACCGATACAATGCCACTGCCAACCTCAACGTGAAAGAAGGGCGCACCAATATCACTGGTTTTTATACTTTAAATTCTTCTAAAAACCCGACAAATGGCTACTCCAACAGAACAAATTACGACAGCACAGGCGCAGTGAGTAATTTTTATAATCAAAAAACCAAGACCAGTTTTGATAATCTCTTCCAAGTAGGACGCCTCAGTGTGGATTATCAAATTTCTAATAGAAATATATTGACAGTAGCCGGTACTTACGTCAACGGTCAATTCAATATCAAAAGTGATGTAAACGATGAGTTTTTAAGCCCTTCCAGAGTGGCTTTGAATCGGGGTACGCGCAGCGTTCGCCCTGTGAATGAGTTTAAAAACTATGGTCTTCAAGCCATTTGGAAAAAAACATTTGCTAAAAAAGGTAAGGAATTGACAACGGATTTTAATGTCAACTTTGGCAATTCCGTCAACGAAGCCACTTGGTTGACCACATCTAATGTACTCAATCCGGACGGTTTAGTGGCTTCAACGGGTACTTTGAAAAACGTGATTAATGGCGGTAATAAAGGGCAACAATTCACCTTCCAAATGGACTACACCAACCCTATCAACGACAGCACGAAGATAGAAATGGGCGTCCGCAGCTTCGCCAACCTTCGCACACAAGACTATTATTTCTACACCGATATCAATGATAAATTGGAATTGGATAGAAGTATTTCTCAAAATACTGACATTGACGACATCATCAATGCCGCCTACTTCACTTACGGCAGCCGTCTCAAAGGCATCAGTTATCAAGCAGGTGTGCGTTTTGAGCAATCTAAATTTGATGGTAATTCTTTATTGGATAATACAAAATTTGGATACAGCTATCCGGGGGGTGGAAAGGATATTTTGAAATCATTTTTCCCATCCCTGTATCTCTCTAAAAAATTAGATAAAACAAGTGAAATTCAAGTCAACTTTAGCCGTAAAATACAACGCCCGAACTTTATGCAATTAATGCCTATCATTCAAAATACAGACAGGCAGAACATCCGCATCGGCAATCCGAAACTACAGCCAGAGTTTGTGAACTTATCGGAATTGAATTATAATAAACTGTTTGGTGCTCATAATTGGCTCATTTCGTTGTATTATATGCTCGAAACAAATACCATCAAGCCATTTACAAGTCCGTCCACAACCGACCCCTCAGTATTAATCACTACTTTTATCAATGCGAAGAACGAAACGCGCTTTGGTTTGGATAATACTTTGAAGTTAGCGATTGCCAAAAATTTGGACTTTACGACCAATTTTAATCTCTTCAATTTTAATGTATCGAGTGCCGATGTTTCAAGAAACAGTTGGTCATACAATGGTAAAGGCAATATTAATTGGAAATTGCCAAAAAAATTGAAAGACTTTTCACTACAATTGAATGGCAATTATGAAAGTGATCAAGTCACTTTGCAAGGCGAACGCAAGGCGAATGGTTTTATAGATTTTGCTGTCAAATATACTTTTATGCGGATTTCAAGTTTGACATTCTCAGTTAATGATGTATTTAATTCTCGTAAAGAAATTTCTTTATTGAACCAGCCGACATTCTATCAAGAAAGCATGCGCCGTAGAGATTTGCGCTATTTCAAATTGTCTTTACAAATGCCTTTCGGTAAAATGGATGCCTCTATTTTTAGAAAAGCAAAAGATGCAAAACGCCAACAAACTCCTGGACAAGAGATGGACTTCGGCGGCTCGTAATTCAGTTGCTACCGACATGATGCACCTCCGGCGCATTTTACTGAATGTTTAGATTAAATTAATGTTAAACCGATAAAGCAAGGCAACTGAAAACCCACTCCTTCTTGTTTACGTTTATAATCATTAACGTACCTTTAACGATACTTAAATGTTTTTTATTTAAATTTGTAATGACACCCAACTGCACCAGAGGTGCAAAATGTCGGTAGAAAAAAATATGACAGAAACACCACCACATACACCCCCGCCACCCGCTGACGATTCGGAAGAAAAGGATTTGATAACCCCCAAAGAGCGGTCAATCCTCAGGCGGATTATGGTCTTCGCATTGAAGGCTGTGGCTATCGTATTGGTGCTATTTATGTTACTCGCTTTTGTTGTTCAAATCCCCTCAGTACAAAACTGGATAATAGACAAAACAACGGCTTACCTCTCCAAAGAACTCAAAACAACGGTCAAAATAGATAATTTTAAACTCGATTTCTTTGATGAATTGTCAATCGGCGGCTTATATATTGCCAATCAAAACCAACCAACGGATACTTTGCTATATGCCGACCGCCTTCGAGTGGACATCAGTTGGGGCTATTTGCTGTTTGCGATTATACAATTAGACGCTGTAAAATTAGAAAAAACCACTTGCCATCTCCGACGCGATATTGGTCAACATGATTTTAATTACCAATTTATCATCAATTATTTTAACCCGCCGCGCGAGGGTCCACGCACGCCTACAAAGCCTACGGACATCCGCATCGGGCAGGTGCATTTAAGGGATATTTCGTTTGTGATAGATGATAAAATTGAAGGGCAACGCATCGAAGCGCACCTCAAAGCAGCGGATATTCATACCAATTTCATGAATTTGCCCAAGCAATTGTTGGATATTACCCGCATTAACATCTACGAGCCGTATTATAAATTAGAAACTTTTCAAAAAAATCCGCTGCCTCCGCCGCCTGTTGTGAAGGTAGATAAATCGCAGCCGCCACCGGCACCACCTTTGGAAGCGTTTCAAAAGGAAAAAATGGTGGACAAACCTTTTCAGTTCCTCATTGGTGCTATATCCATAGAAGGCGGCACTTTTATCGTCGATAATTGGCGCAAAGCTCCTCAGAAACTCCTGCCAGATGATTTATTAGATTTCGAACACATGGTTGTATATGACATGAACGTGCACATCCATAATTTTTTTATGTTTAAAAATGAAGTGACGGGCATTGTAGATGGCATCAGTTTAAGAGATAAAAGTGGTTTTGTGTTAAATAAATTAGTGGTCGGCGATGCTAAAATTACGCCGACAGAAATGGCGCTTTATGGCTTACAAATAGAAACGCCCAACTCTCTTCTGGGCGATACACTCCGCTTTATTTATCCTGAAGGATTCAGTGCATTCAGCGATTTTGAAAATAAAGTCACGATGGACGCTCGCATTCACAGCGGCTATGTGATGCTCGATGACATCATGACTTTCGCCGTTGGGCTTGAAAAAAACACCTTTTTTGTCCGCAATAGAAAAGAATTAGCAACGCTGGATGTGAAAGCGTTTGGCAAAGTCAATTCTCTAAAATTACCAAACTTCGATATAGAACTTGGCTCAGGTTTTCATGCTGAAGGTAAGTTAGAATCAAGGGATTTGACCAATTCAAACGAAACATATATCAATCTTGACCTCAACTCGTTGCGAACCACAATGGGCTCATTGCGCCAGTTGATACCAAATTTCAAACCGACGGAAGAGTTTGACCGCTTGGGCAATTTGAATTTTAAAGGCGAATTTCTCGGATTCTTCAGCAACTTTACAGCTAACGGTAGGTTGGACAGCGAAATCGGTTCGGCAGTGATGGATATTAAATTGGAGCCTGCCGATGAAAACGCCAATATTGCCGCTTACAAAGGCAATATTGCCTTAGAAAATTTCAACCTCGGCACATTTACTCAAAGCTCGGACTTAGGAAAAGTGACTGTAAAGGCGTCTATACTGAGGGGTCGTGGTTTTACGAAAAATGATGTCAACATGAACCTCATCGCCTTAGTGGATAATTTTCAATTCAAAAATTATGACTATAAAAACCTGAATGTTACGGGCGATTTGAATAAAAATCTATTCAATGGTAAGTTGGAAAGTAAAGACCCGAACGCTGATTTATCGTTCGATGGAACCATTGATTTTGCCTCGGCAACGCCTATTTTCAAGTTTAAATCCAATATCGTTAAGATTGATTTAAAAACTCTCAACCTTTCAAAAGAGGACATTGCGCTTTCGGGTAAGTTGAATCTTGACCTCGTGGGCGGTAAATTGAATGATATAACTGGTGTGGTGGATGCAAAAGATATTCTCATTATTAAAAACAAAACAGAACAGCATCGGATTGACTCACTCTCAGTTATCTCTACAAAAGATGCCGACGGGACGAAGCATTTCAACGTTAATTCAGAAATATTGACTGCTAATATTGACGGTATGTTTAATATTGAAAAAATACCCGACGCTTTTATCAATCATTTTTATAGAAACCATCCGCGTCTGGCAACAGATTTGGGGCTAAAACCAAAACCTTCTACTCTGCCGAATCCTTTTGCGAACAATGAACAAGTTTTTAGTTATAAAATCAACATTCTTAACACCAAATCCTTGACAAAACTCTTTGACCAAAAATTAGATACGCTGCGCAATATAGACATCGAAGGCAGCTTAAATGATAGAGAAAATTCATTGGATTGGAGTATCTCTACGGACGAAACACATCATTATGGCGATATTAAAATAGTCGAGTTTGGTTCTATTGGTCGGTCAGTAGGAACGGATATTGATTGGGATTTGAAGACTTATAATGTTGTCATCGGTGGAAAACAGGATTTCAAAGACCTCACTTTTCAAAACCACGTGACAGGCGACACGGTCGAACTGGGCTTTACATCTCAAAATTTCTCTCAAGCCTTGCGCATGGATACGGTAGAACTCAACGTGCTACTGATGCGTCAAGATTCTTTTTTGAAAGTCAGCTTCGGAACCAATCAACTATCCAGATTAAAAATATTCGGCGATTATTGGGATGTTGATAAAGATAATTTTATTCTCCTCGGCAACAATAATACTTTAAATATTCAAGGCTTTGACTTACGCCATGGCGATAGGCAAATCACTTTTGAATCGTGCAATACGCAAGGGTTGAGTGCTACGCTCAATAATTTTGAAATTGGATTCATCAATTCTTTTGTCAATGATAAACGATTTACTTTCAGTGGTAAATACCTCCTCAATGTTGAAGTAGATAATATTTTTGAACAAACGGATTTCCGCGTTCATGCCTCCATGGATACCTTCAATGTGAAAGGCACCAACAGAGGGGCATTGAGGATAGCCGCCATGACAAAAGATCTTAAAAGCCCTATTTATGCCGATATTTTGCTTCTCAAAGGTGCGGAAAGGATGAGTATAAAGGGCAATTATTACCCAAATGCGGTAAAAGGCTTCGCTGCCAATTCCCTCGATGTCAATTTAGAATTGCAGAGTTTTCCTTTCAATACCTTGCAATTATTGATTGAGGACGGTGCATCGGATTTTGTAGGCAGTGTAAGTGGCGGTTTGAAAGTAAAAGGACCGATTAAAAAATTAGATTATGATGGTTCTCTAAAATTAAAAGATGTGGCTGTGACGGTGGATTATATTCAATCTCGCCTGTTTGTCAAAGACGAAACGGTCAAAATTACGAACACCATGATAGATGCATCGGGCAGTTCCATTTATGACGCATTGGGGCATCGCGCCCGCGTCAATGGTGGTTTGACGCATAATCGTTTCCTTGATTTTGGATTGAAAGTGAGTGTTAAAGCGGATACTTTTTTGATGCTCAATACGAAGCGCGAGGATAATTCTATTTTTTATGGAACGGGCATTGGTGCGGGTTTTATTGAATTTACAGGTGATTTTAATAGAACTGATATAAAAATTATTGCTAAAACAGGAAAAGATACTAAAATTACCTTCCCATTTGCTTCCGAACAAACGGCTTCCGAAACGAACTTCGTGGTGTTCAAAACCAATAAAAATACTGAGGGGGGCGATACGATTCGAAAAGTTCGTGAACTCAGAGGTGTCAGCCTTGATATGCAACTCACGATGACTGACCAAGCAGAAGCCACCTTAATATTTGATGAAAATGCAGGCGATAACATCAAAGCCCGAGGCAATGGCGACATTCATCTATCGGTAGATAGGACGGGCGAGATGAAAATGGATGGTGAATACAGAATTGAACGAGGCGATTATTTGTTTACACTCTTAAAATTAGTCAATAAAAACTTTACCCTTAAAAGCGGTGGCACTATTCGATGGAATGGCGACCCCTTCAATGCCCTCATCAATATCGATGCAGAATACAAGGGATTGAGTACTTCTCCTTATAATTTTATTGCAGAATATGTTAATCCAGACAATACCGAAAGTCGCAAACCAACGCCCGTAGAGCTGAGTTTGAAACTATCGGGTCCTCTCTTAAAACCTGATATTAATTTCGATTTAGCGTTTCCTCGCCTCACATCAGAATTGAAAAGCTATACCGGAAATAAACTACGATTGCTTCGGCAAGACCAAAGCGAGTTGAATCGGCAGGTATTTGGATTGGTGGTATTCGGTACATTTTTACCGACAGATGCTGCATTTGTTAATAATACTCAACTCCGTTCAGGCAGTATCAATACTTTTACCGAAACTGTTTCTAATTATTTATCCAATATTTTCAACAAACTCATCGGTGAATACGTCACCGGTTTGGATGTTGAAATTGGCTACAATATTTATGAATACGATAAAGTGAACAGCACTGACTTTAACCGAACTGGACAGCAGTTCAGACTGAGGGGTAACTATAATATCAACGATAAATGGGCAGTGAGTGCTGGATTGGGTGTAGAAAGTGGGAATGTTTTGCAAAGCTCCAGCAATGTCTTTTTGGGTGGCGATGTTGCAGTGGATTATTCATTGAGTGCTGACCGCCGTTTGAAATTGCGCTTTTCATATATCCACGACCAAGTTTTTCAAGGCAATCGAGATAAACTTGCCACTGGTCTGCGTTTCCGCAAGGAGTTTAATAGTTTTGATGAATTGATTAAGAATATTTTTTCTAAGAAAAGTACGACCAAGATTGATGATTAACTACGGAATTATCTACTAATTGGCTTAATAATCGTAGGAAGATTTGAAATCTTCCTACGATTTTACCCTATTCCATATCATTTTAAAGTTCTTCAGTTTTCCATTCCGAAACACCTTTTGTTTTAACCGAAAAAGAAACGCCGACACCAGTGATTGGTAAATCGCGATGTCTTAAACTCTCGGCATAATTCCTATCTTTAATAGCTTGAATAGCAGCCTCCGCCGATTCATTTAATTTAAATTCAAAAAGAAAGATTCGATCGGTGGTTAATACAATCGTATCAATGCGACCAATAGGCGTGTGAACTTCGCTGCGAACATCTGTGCCCACCATTGTAAAAATCAAATGGATAATGGCATGGAAAAACTTCTCTTCATCTTTGATATAATTCTGATCAGGTACAGCTTGTATTAATGAATCAATAATTTGAATCATTCGACCTACATCATTTTGATTTAAAGCTCTTAAAATATTCGCTGCATAGGGTGCTGTTACGGGTGTATGGGTGTATTCGCTCAACAGGAATTGCCCGAAAGCACGTTTTACTTCTTTATTAGGATAGTTAAGGATGAAGGTTCCTACATCTGTAATCTCTTTTATCGTCAAATAACCTGTCTGCAAAAGCAAAGAATTAAGGTCTAATTCATCGAACTTTTCAAGTGTAAATGATTCTAAAATAAGGTCACTCACTTCAGTTTGTTCTAATTTATATTCAAAACGTTTCCGCATTAATTTTATTAAAAACGTGGGTGTACCTGTTGCAAACCAAAAATTGCGATATTCTTTATTGTCAAAAAAATTAAGCACTGAAAATGGATTATATACAAACGTCTTAGCATCCCAACTATAGCCGTTATACCATAATCTCATTCTATCAAGTGTATCGGGTGGCATCACTTCGATGAAAGGTTTAAAATAATATTCTAATTCAGATTGTGTATAACCACATAATCCTGCAAATTTTTTATTTAAAGTTAAGTCCACTAAATGATTTAAATCAGAAAAAATAGACACTTTTGAGAATTTTGAAACACCTGTTATCAATAAAAACCGAATGTGATTGGATGCATCTTTCAAAATACTGAAAAACTCTTTTAAAGTATCTCGTTGTTCGTTTGCCTTCTCCAAATTATAGGGGTCAATATGCTCAATAATTGGTTTATCATATTCATCAATTAAAACAATGACTTGTTTACCTGTTTTTTCTGCAACACCCTCAATAAACTCTTGGAAGGCTTGACCCGGCGTTGTTCCTTCTAATGACAATCCGAAAGCAGATGCTTTTTTATTTAAAGCAGAAATAAGAGCTTGTTTTAAACCATCTTTATGCCCAATGGCATCCAATGACAATCGAACAATTGGAAAAGTCACTGACCAATCCCATTTATCCTCTATCCAAAGTCCTTCAAATAAGTCGCGATTACCTGAAAACAACTCACTGATAGTATCTAAAGTCAACGATTTACCAAAACGCCGAGGGCGCGATAAAAAATAACCTTTATCAAGCGGAGAGCATAATTCATAAATGTATTGCGTTTTATCAACGTAAACAGCATTGCCTTTTCTAATAGACTTAAAGTATTGCTGCCCGATGGGCAAATTAGGTAATTGATCCATTTCACTTAAATTTTGATGTAAGATAAAGTGTTTTTCTAATAACCAATCCTACTTCTTCACAATCATCGCCTCAATCCGACGATTTTTCGCACGCCCTTCTTCATTCACATTATCAGCTACAGGTTTTGAAGAACCGAATCCAGCAGTCGCCACACGCCCACCTGCAATACCATGCGAAGCTAAATATGCCTTAACAGTAGCTGCTCTATTTTCAGAAAGCTTTTTGTTTTGGGCTTCATTGCCTTGATTGTCCGTATGACCTTCTATTTTAATATCAACTTTAGGATAGCCTTTCATAATTTTCACCAAATCATTCAATTGCATTTTTGACCCCTCAGTCAAATCAGCTGAACCCGTTGCAAAATTGACATTATCGAAGGTCAAAGCCTTAGTTGGGTCGAGGGTTGTATCATTCACCTCCATATACAATTGGTCGAGGGAAGAACCTGTTTTCACAGTAATATCCCCTTCGGGCAAAGACAATTTTTTAATCGTATCGACAGGTAAAGGTGCTACCACTTGCGGTATTTCTGTTACAGCAGTTGCTTGAGGGGGTTCAGGCGCTTTTGTATTGCACATTTTTAAATAAAACATACCCGCCAAACCTGCTAAAAGCAAAATAAACCAAGGCAATACCCGACTTAAAAGCGACTTTTCAGCAACAATTGAATGTGCCTCCGAAGCTATTTTTTCAGCTTGAGCAGTGCTTACTACTGAGGGGGTCTCCAATCTCAAATTTGATAGACCTAAAACACTACTCAAACCCACCGGTAAAGCATTTTTAATAAAATTGGTTTGTCCACTCAAAAGACTCATCAAACCACTGACGCCTGTTTGACTACTTGAAATTTGTTTACCAATAGCACCCATCACGACAGGTGCTATTAGGCTCATCAAGCCCGATGCAGAGCCTGTTTTGATGCCCGCATATGAGGCTATCCAATCCACAATGCCGCTGGTTTTATTGCCGAACAGGTTTTTGATAATACCATCTCCTGCCGCCAACAAGCCTTGGGTAGCCGAGCCGCCATTGAGCAAATTGTTAAGAGAATTGAAAATGCTACCGTCATGACCATCCGCTGTGAGGGTGTTCATGAGGTTAGTCGCACTGCTGATACTTGTAGATTGATTGACAATGCCGCCCAAAAGTGAAGGCAAAATAGCGTTAAGTGCTTTCTGCGATGCGCTCGTGTCTTCTCCCAAAAAGGCTGCTGCTTTTTGAAGTACATCTCCGCTTATTTGTTTTTTGACTATTTCTAAAAGATTGATTTCCATACAATTAGGTATTTTTATTGAAATTTTCAAGGCAAATATAGTGAACGTTTTGTAATAAAAAAATGACCCCCTCAGTATTTGACTACTGAGGGGGTTGCTTTGAACTTAAAAATCGGTTGAAATGAGTTTTTGAATACAGTAGGATAAATTTCGTTTGTTGAAAACGATTATGATAGTTTTTTATTACATTCTACATCTAATGCGAATATTGGGTTAAAAAGCACATTTTGACACTCCGTGTCAATAAACATCAGCATAACGTCTTGTATTATAAACATTTTGACACTCCGTGTCATTAGTATTGTTCAAATGCCCATGACACGGAGTGTCAAAATGTTTATAATAATGCGGATTCTAAGTTTTTTACCTTGATACGTAGTATCAT
>JAYUUR010000635.1:0-2405 GCA_043754475.1 Saprospiraceae bacterium
ATTATCAAATAGTTAGAACTTTGAAGTTAAAGACTTACTTGATACACTATAAAGGGTGACACACCCATTGACGAGCCATCCCGTTCTTTGATTGAAAATCGTGAGTTTTTAGAATGATACCCGATGGCGGTCTTCACATTTGGCAGAAGTTGAACAAGCGGCGGCTGCCGTCGTCGCTGCATTCGGTACGATAGATATTCTCATCAACAATGATTTGCCAAAACGACGGGGGCGCGAGAAAAAATAATAAGACCCCGTCGTCACCAATTGGTGAACGAGTTGTGTTTTATCTACATAAACACAATTCTTTTCCCGCATTTTCGGCAGCGTTTGTATGCCAATTGGTAAGTTTTTCATGGCGCAAAGATAAGCAAAACAATAATTAATGGTAAAATATTCTTCGTCAAAATAGACCCCTCAGTATAAACACCTTTTAACGCCAAAACGCTTGACTATCTCATTGACAGTCAAGCGTTTGTGGGTTTTTACCCCCTCAGTATTTTCACTAATTTTTAGAAAAAAATGTCCATATTCAAATCTTTCTGAACCAAATTATTGTAGGGGCTATTTGCCAAGCCAAAAACAGAAACCATGACGAGCCAAACGGATTTCTTAGTTTGGGTTTCGTCCCTAAATTCTGCAACTTTTTTTCTTAAATTCTCTGAATAGGCTTTTGAAATGGTGAACGCGTCTATCGAAAATTTTGCTTCAATCAGATTGATAACTTGGTCTTTTCGGTCTATCACCATGTCAATTTGGGTAGAAGGGTTTGCCCAAGAATAGATTTTTGATTGAACACCACTGATACCCAATCCGTTTTTGATTTCACGAGCGTGTTGCAAGCAAACAATTTCAAAAGCATTGCCCGCCCAACTGAAATATTCGGGTGTATTGAGCATATTAAGCCACAATTCATCGTCTAATTCATTAGATTGTTTGATGAATTTATGGTAAAATAGCGTGTAGTTATCCACTAATTGATAGATAGCGTCTCGTTTTTTATTGCCAATTTTGTAATATTTTCTGATAAAATTACACGCTTCCAATTCGTCTAAAACAACTGAAAATCGCCCGCCGTCGGTCATACCCGTATGCTTTAATATGTCTTCTTTGAATAAACCAATTTTTTTATGCGTTAAGGCTTCGACAACGGCAACGTGTCTTTCGGGACTATTGAACAAGGACGCAAATAGTTGGTTATATTCGCTTTTCATCGTGGCTTTTTTACCAAAGCACAGCCTATCTATGTTCATTGAGGCACTCTCCTCCACGTCAATAGCATCAAGATAAAAAGGCACACCGCCAAAAACCATATACAGTTGAATGATTTGGTAATTGTCGTAATTGCCACCCCTCGACACCATAAATTCTTTGGTTTCTTTAAGCGTGAAAGGCTCAACTTTTATCCTATTTGTCACTCGATTGTAAAGCCCTCGCTTGTTGTTGATAATTTTGTCAATAATCCACCAAGAGGCAGAGCCACAAATGACCAAAATAATGTCTTCTCGACCACTTGCCCAACTGTTCCAAAAGAACTCCAAAGCGGTAATAAATCCTGAATTTCGGGTCTCCATCCATGGCAATTCATCCAAAAAAATTACTTTTTTTGCACTTTGATTTTGTTCCAAAATTAGGATTAAGTTGTTGAAAGCGTTGAGCCAATTTTGGGCATTGGGCAAGGCAGGAGTATCCGATTTGCCGTATTTCTTTAAGGCGAGATTAAAATTTTCTAATTGCGTTTGCTTGTCGGCATCGGCAAGCCCTGTTGCATAAAATGCAAACGAATTTTTGAAAAATGATTTGACCAAAAATGTTTTTCCCACCCGTCTTCTACCGTAAACGGCAACAAAATGAGAACGGTCAGAATGTAAACATTTGCTCAATTCTTTTATTTCTTGCGCTCTACCAATAAATGTCATATTGCTTCAATTTGGCGGTAAAGGTATAAAAAAATATAGATACCGCCAAATCAAAAAGGTATTTCAAGTTGTTTATCTATTTTAAAGAGAAAAACGCTTAACTATCTCGTTGACAATCAAGCGTTTATGGTTTTTTTGCCCCCTCAGTATTTTGCGTAAAAATTATAGTTTTCAAGCATAAAGTTAAAGGAGAATACAAATTTTTGTTGTTATTTCGTTTGCCTCAATATTACAAACCCCTTGTTAGTAGTAAATTAAAATATGAAAATTTAATAGAAATAGTCTGTACTTGTCTCGCTCCTAAAAATTAATACCCTAACTGAAGTTAATCTATTTTATACCGTACCATTCCATTCAAATAAATCGGAACCTGTGCGTGTGAAAAACCAATAAGTATTTTTTGTTTTTGTAAGATAGCAAGGCTACCAACGGAAATTTGTAAATCCAACCTTTTATTTATGTGCTTTGCCCCAGTAAAACCAAATT
>JAYUUR010000636.1:0-7074 GCA_043754475.1 Saprospiraceae bacterium
TAATTATTGTATTGGTCAACAATCATGTTGGTTTTAGCTTGAAATTTTTTAATATCATCCTCAGTCCACCAATTTTTAAGATTGCCATCTTGGTCAAATTTACTGCCCTGGTCGTCAAAGCCATGTGAGATTTCATGCCCAATAACTGCACCAATACCACCATAATTTACCGCATCGTCTGCATCATTGTCGAAGAAAGGAAAACGCAAGATACCCGCTGGAAAGACAATTTCGTTCATCGTCGCATTGTAATATGCATTCACTGTAGGCGGAGTCATGCCCCAACGCGTGCGATCAATCGGCTTACCCAAATAGCCTACGTTGAGATTGTATTGAAATTGGCGAGCAGCCATTACATTCTCCAAATACGATTTTGAACGGTCTATACTGAGGGGGGTATAATCCAACCAAACATCAGGATAACCAATTTTACGCACAAAAGTGCTGAGTTTTTGAAGTCCGCGTTGCTTGGTTTCTTCGCTCATCCAATCAAGGGATTTGATGCGTACTTCATACACTTTTGTCAAATTATTCACTAATTCTAACATACGTGCTTTGGCTTCCGGCTTGAAATAGCGATCAACATAAATTTTACCAAGTGCTTCTCCCAAAGCACCGTCGGTCATGCGCGATACCCGTTTCCAACGTGGTTGAATTTCTTTCAAGCCGCTGAAATTTTGATTCATTTTAAAATCTTCCATCACATATGCGTTGCCCAAATAAGGCGCAGCATTTTTCAACATATTCCATCTCAAAAAGGCTTTCCAATCATCCAAGGTCTCACGACCGAGCATTTCATTCAATTCTTTTAAGAAATTGGGCTGCCCTACAATATAATAGGCGTTGGTGGTCTTAGTTTTTCTGAAAAAATCCTCCCATTTCATACGAGGAGATAGTTTCTCCACCTCTGCCAAAGTCATTTTATTATATGTTTTGTTGGGGTCACGGCGTTCAACCCTATCCATTGTGGCTTTAGCGAAAGCCGTTTCCATCTGCATAATGGTTTCTACATATTTATTAATCTGCAAATCACCTTCGCCTATGAGCTTGAACATATTAAAAATATGCTGCCGATAAGCTTTTCTTATTTTTTGAGAGCGCTCGTCATCTTTCAGGTAAAGGTCGCGGTCGGGCAGATTGATACCACCTGAAGATAGGCTGGTAGCATAAACCACACTATTTTTAGCATCTTGGCGTACGCCAAGACCGAAAATAAAGCCCATGCCTTCCGAATATTCGGTAGCGATTTCTTCAAGCAAGCCTTCAAAGTTTTTAAGCGCATTGACGCGGTCAAGATATGGCTTCAAAGACATCATACCCGCTTTTTCAATTGCTACAGAATCCATACCTGCTGCATAGAAATCGCCAACTTTTTGGCTCAATTCTCCTTTAGCACCGGGTTTATTTGCTAACTCTTCGTTAATTGTCTTCAAAGCATTTTGATTAAATTCCGCCAATTCACTGAAGCTACCCCAACTGGATTCGGTGGCAGGAATGGCTGTATTTTTGAGCCAAGTGCCATTAGCATATTCATAAAAATCGTCTTGTGGGCGCACTGCCAAGTTCATATTGGCAGGGTCAATGAATTTCTTTTTGCCTACGGGTGTGATGATGTCTTTGCCACCCGATGTAGGAGTTGTAGGGGTTGTCGAGGTCTGTTGACCTACTTTAGGCGTACAAGATCCAATGAGTGCGATGGTAGCAACTACCATCAATAGATAATGTTTGTTTTTTTTCATTTTATTACAAATTTGGATTATTGAAATGGTTTTATGCCCTCAAAACTATAAAAAAAACATCGAAAACGTATTGTTGTTTTCGATGTTTTATATTTTTTAAAAATGTATTTTTAATAAAAATGTTATGTAGCAACAGAATCCGAAGCCGTTGCGACATGCACAAACGCCTGAACACCTTCCGATTGCGGGTTGAAAAAACTGAAATGATCGCAAGGCACTTCATTGAAATGCAAATTTTTCTGATTACCGACAAAACGAGCTGACACCACTTTCACTGCCAAATCGTTGGATTCATTGAACCACCAATCAGCCGCTTTGTAGGTGCCTCCGTTTTTAAGCGAGTTTATAATTTTTTTATAAAAAGAATAGGCTTCGGGATGCTCTTCCTCTTTTATCAGGTCGGTATTGCCTGCTATGATATAATATGGTATGCCCGTATCGCCTTGATTGTTAAGCTCTCGAATAAATTCGGATTTGGGATTCAATTGGTCAATAGTCACCAATAATTTATTCATCCCTTTACCTAACATACTCAATGGGAAAATGAAAGGCTTCAAAAATATAGCCCCATTCACGGCAACAGTCAACAAATTAGCGACCATAATGCGCAAATCAGCCAATTCAGAACCATTATTGGGCGAACCGAAGAGCATTACTTTAGAAACGAACTTCTTTCCGCTTAATTTTTCAATAAAATAACGACACACCAAACCACCCATTGAATGTGCAACAATGTCGAACCGTTTGCCGAACCCCTCAGTAATGCCGATGTCTTGAAGGGCTCTTTCGAGTTCGGCAGCAGAGGTATCTATTTTAGTATTCAATGTTTCATAATCAAAAGTGAGAATGAGGTCGTAAGGACTTGCCCCATTGGTCAACCCGTTGATGCCGGCAGCTCTCCGAACAGTTTTGGGTTGGTCGGCAGTAGAGCCTATTAATCCATGAACAAATAAAACAATGCTATTGGCTTTGGCTACGGCATCTTTTATTTTAGTTTTATCCATTTCATAGGCAAATTCTTCTGAATCATCCTCGAAAATAGCCATTCTCAGCATCGGATACTGATAATTACCTGTCAACGGTTGAACAATTTTTTTGAAATAAATTTTTAATGAATTACCAAAACTGCCTAATAGGCTTCGCGTTGCACTCCCCGTCTCTACTGGCGGCAATTGATGAATATGAACCACTCCTGCATTGTCCATCAAGCCCAACGGAATATAAATGCCGTGTTCAGAATCGAAGCCAAAAGGAATCACAGTTTCATTTTTATTAATATTTTTGATATTGATTTTCAATGGTTTATCATAAGAAAGCTCACCTTGAACATTTTGTAATTCTAAAATATCCATCGTCGGGGAATCGCCCATGCCTTCTGTCAATGGCATTGAAAGCACATTGTCACCCCCCCTCAGTATTGGCTGATTATCGAGGCTTCGAGTGGCTTGATTTGAAGAAGAGAGAGTCACATCGGCAGAAAATCCTGCGGGCGTTTCAATTTCAATATTGGCTCTTTGTAGTACAGACCGCCCACCACTTGCCAAAGACTCACTTTTCAAAGGGCACACTATTTTCAACGGTATCAAAATCGTCCGCCAATCATTGATAGGTACTGAGGAGGTGCTGCGTTGAATGGCTCGTGTAGCCCCCGCCCGTGTATCCAAATTCAGGGCATCTTGATTGTGGATAGACGTATTTATCAGGTCGGTGCTGATGAAAAATTTGAAATATTCATTGATTTCATTCACACCCCATGACAAATATTCTTTTTGCACCATAAAAGGAATACTCCGATTGTTCTCAAACTCAACCCAAGCAATTTCACCTGGTTTGATTTCTTTTTTAGGTAAAAACTCATTTGTTACACCAAAATCACTACCCAAATATACTGCACTCACCCAATATGAGCGACTACCCATATTTTTTATACCAAATTGTACATCGACGCTTGTTTTTTCATCAAGTTGTTGCAATATGTATGGCTTAGACAAAGCTGTACCTGATTTATCTTGAACTACGATTTCAAACTCGCCATCTTTAATGGTCGTCAATTGATTATCCAAAAGCAATTTGGCTTTCCAATTGGCTACAGTTTCAGCATTTTGAATAAAATCTTGGGCTGCGGTGGCATTATAACCATTGACTCTTCGGAAAACGGGAACAGTGTCACCCATCTTCGTCAAGCGATAAGCATTATCCCATGCTCGAATAACATAATCCGTATCGTTTTCATTATCAACCAATTGCAGCGTTTCAGGAGCGTTTTTCTGCCATTCGGATTTTAAAATATCAATGCCTTCTTTTTCACTATCTTTTGAAATAGCGACTCGCAAGCGCGGTAATGCTAAATTTCTTTCATCAATAGCCGTCAATGCGGCTTTGTATTGAGCATCGGTTGCCATCAGCTCCATACCTGCTACTTTTGAAAAATTGGCTCTGACTTCAGTGATTTTTATTTCAGCACCTTTATCGAGTTTCAACGTTGCTCCCGTAGGTGGTACGCCTTGTACGCCACCAATATTGACAATCCACCCCTCAGTATTATCGTGGCTGACGAGGTATTCCCCTTTTTTCAACGACGCTCCGAGGAAGGTAAAACCCACATCAGCGGTCACTTTATAAGCATTGCACAAGGGCGTTTGCTCTTTTACGAGGTTGCGGACGCGCTGACCGATATGGGCAGTCAACTCTTCATAAGTGATACAAGTACCCATTTGTTGAAGGGCTTGAATCAAATTGAAGGTAAAAGCACCGCGTGGTGTGCCTTGAATGCTGAGTTCTTTAGCCGTTTCGCTGTCTTTAGCGGCTGCCAAATGCACGTGGCGGGCTGAAGGTGGTTGATATTTGACCCAATGTTCTTTTCCAAAAAAGCCCGAAGCATCGCGCGGGACAACACTGGAAGGTTCAGCCATACGCGCGCGGATACTCAAGTCGCGGGTATTCGAGCCCGAGTGGCAGCAGTCCATGACGGCGAGGAAATGATTGTCAGAGTCTTTTGTAGCGAGCCAAATCAGCGTGGCGAGTTCTTTGTCAATCAAATCGCGCCCGCCGGGGATGCGGCTGTCATAGCAGACGAGGGTTTCGCTGCGGTGGTCTTGCTCGTCCCAAAATTCAGGCGGCGCAGCCATTTGAGAGCCATGCCCTGAATAATAGAGCACGCAGACATCGCCTTCTTGAATTTTTTTGAAATGAGAGAAACCGTCAATGACGTTTTGCCGCGTGGCATCAGCATCAAAAAGGCGTTTTTCATTGTAAGCCAAGCCATTAGCTTTGCTATACTCTGCGAGATACCCTCTAAAAGCGTTGGCATCGTTTTTACAGCCGTTGAGGCGATGAGCGGGATTCGGATAGTTGTCGATAGCGACAATAAGGGCATGAAGAGTCTTCATCTTTTTTCTTGATTTTTTTTTGGGCATGAGGAATTTTTTTTGTTTTCAATTTTTATTTTTCAAAATTACTCAAATTTAAATAATTATTTTAATATTAAAAGTATCCCCTCAGTATTTTTTAATTTTTATCATTAACACATGATGACTTTTAATTTTTATTGACATTTTAATGCTTTGAGAGGGCGTTATTTCTTTTCGATAACAGGTTTTACACGATACGTATTTAGGTAATTAAAACACGGTCATTTTAAATCATAAAACGTTCATTGACAATGAGTTTGGTCATAATTACAGCATTTCAATTTATAATTTATTTTAATTCATGACAATGGTTTTTCTTAACCTATATCATTTTTTTTCGCATAAAATCATTTGCGTTTTATTTAAAAAATAGATAGAAAAATTGAAAAATATGAAAAGTTTGACATTTACGCCAAAAGAAGATTTCAAGATAGATAAGTGCTTGAAAATCAACAAAATCGCTAATTTGCTTGTATTTTAAGGGCTTTACGCAGGATATTGACACTTTTAGCTTTTAAATTTTATTTTAAAAAAACTCTTAAAAATGCTTTTAAGTCTCATAAAAAAGACTCACTTTTGTAGCCCACTTTGATACTTACTTGTTGAGCAAAAGTAATTTGTGGTTCTTAACGATCTATACAATATTTGCAAAGCGAAGTACCGAAAATGACACTGTGAAAGAAAACTATATCCACTTACACGCACACCAATAACCATTTAAATAGTTATTTTGAACCGGCTTTATCAAGCCCCCTAATCGTACTGGTGAATGATAAAAGATTACGCAACCGTGTGGGACAACTGTCTGCGCACGATTCGGAAAAACGTCAACGCTCAAAGTTTTAAGACGTGGTTCGAGCCAATCAAACCGATTAAACTCGAAACTTCTTCTTTGACGATTCAGGTGCCAAACAAGTTCTTCTATGAATGGTTGGAAGAACATTATGTAGCGCTTTTGAAAACGACTATCCGCCAAGAACTGGGTGAGAAAGGTAGATTGGAGTATCAAATCCTGAATGGTGTGCAACAGGAAAGATCCAAACCTACCGCAATGCCTAATCCGCAACCGAGGAACACCCCCTCAGTATTTCGCTCAAAAGAAAAAGAAATGACCAACGAATCTGGTGGTCCGGGTAGTCTTGATGCTGATAACATCAAAAACCCATTCGTTATTCCAGGCATTCGCCGCATCAAAGTTGACCCTCAACTCAACTCAAATTACACTTTCGATAGTCTTATCGAAGGCGATTGTAACCGTTTGGCGCGTTCGGCAGGTATGGCGGTCGCTAAAAAACCGGGTGGTACGGCTTTCAATCCTTTGTTCGTATTTGGAGGAGTAGGTTTAGGAAAAACGCATTTAGGGCAAGCTATCGGCAATGAGATTACTAAAAAAGACGAATCTAAAAACGTGCTTTATGTCTCTTGCGAAAAATTTGGTAATCAAGTGATTCAAGCCATTAAAAATAATGCTGTGAATGACTTGGTGAATTTTTACCAAATGATAGATGTCTTGATTGTAGATGATATTCAATTCCTTTCTGGCAAGCAGAAAACGCAGGAGATTTTCTTCCACATTTTCAATCAATTGCATCAAACAGGCAAACAGCTTATTTTTACTTCAGATAAAGCACCTAAAGACCTTGATGGAATGGAGGAACGCCTTATCAGTCGGTTCAAATGGGGTTTAAGTGCAGACTTGCAAGTGCCTGATTTGGAAACTCGTATGGCTATTTTGGAATCGAAAATGACCCAAGAGGGCATTGAATTACCGAATGACGTCACTGAGTTTATTAGCTATAATGTAAAAAATAATATTAGAGAATTGGAAGGTGTTCTGATTTCTCTCATCGCTCAAGCGATGTTAAATCGTCGTGAAATAGATATGGTTTTGGCAAAAGAAGTCATAAAAAACTTTGTACAGCATA
>JAYUUR010000637.1:0-2403 GCA_043754475.1 Saprospiraceae bacterium
TATCTCGAAAGAGCGCGCTGCCATGCCGATTTAGGGAATCGAGAAGCCGCTAAAAAAGATGCTCAAGTAGCGCAGTCCAAGGGCATTCAAGTAGAATTAACGCTTTTGCAATAGTTTTTTACTACAAAATGCTTTCTTTCCAATTCAGCTACACCCCCTCAGTATTTTCTTTTGATAAACTGAAAACGGACAATTCGCATATAGTGAATTGTCCGTTTTCAATTGCCCATTGACCATTTTAAATTACTCAAATACGTTTGCCATCTGCATTTCAAAATTAGGCAAAACACTTGACCGCAAGGCGTCTGTTATTTTCAGAACTCTTTGCAGTTGAAGCTCTTCGTCTATTAATTCATATTGCCTGATAGTTTTTGCTTCAATATTAACCAGCCAATATTCTTTCACGCCACCCATTTCATACAGATATTTTTTGAATTGCAAGTCAGCCGAAGTGTTGCTCGATGATTTGATTTCAACAACTAAATCGGGAGCACCCTCTATTATTTTTTGAATAATAGATAACCGTTCTTGACTAATAAACAATAAATCAGGCTGCACAATATCATGTGGTGTAAAACGCACATCCATTGGGGCAGAAAGCAATCTGCCAAGCTTATTTTGTTTTACGAAATAACTGATATAAGTATGTAAGTTGTCACTTACAATTTGGTGGGGAGCTAATGGTGATGCCATAAATACAAGTTTTCCTTGATGTAATTCATAATTGCCATTATCGGGCGGAGTCAGCCGCACGTAATCTTCATAAGTGAGCAATTTTGTTTTTGGAATCCGAACTTTTTTACCTTCAATTACAAGTGTCATTTCAATTTTTTTTTACAAAGTTAAGTTTTTATTTGAAAAAAAAGCATAAAAATAGGCTCAAGCAGCGATTGCCACTTGAGCCTTATTTTTATTATCAGTAGAACAATGTCAAAATTACTTAATTTCAACTTGTGCACCTGCACCTTCCAACACGCCTTTGATGTTGTTAGCTTCGTCTTTGCTAACGCCAGACTTCAACGTAGAAGGAGCCGCGTCAACTAAGTCTTTCGCTTCTTTCAAGCCTAAAGCCAAAAGGTTTTTCACTTCCTTTACAACGTTAAGTTTGTTAGCACCACCTGATTGAAGAATAACGTCAAATTCCGTTTTTTCAACAGCAGCAGGAGCAGCGTCGCCAGCAGGACCAGCCATCATGACAGCAGCAGCAGCAGCCGGCTCGATGCCATGTTCGTCTTTTAATATTTGAGCAAGTTCGTTTACTTGCTTTACAGTCAAATTGACAAGTTGATCAGCCAAAGCTTTGATATCAGCCATTTTATTTTAATTTTAAAATTTACAAAAAAGTTTTTCAATGATGAATTATGAAAATAAATGATGAATGATGAATCATAAATAAAGGCATCAGTTATTTCTTAACTCACTAATTTTTTAGTTTTGATAGAATGATATTTATTGAACGATTGAAAAAATTCATCATTCATAATTTATCATTCATCATTAATTACGCTGCGCGTTCTTCGAGTGCCTTGACCAATCCAGCGAGTTTTGACCCGCTTGATTTGAGCGCACTGATAACGTTTTTCGCAGGAGATTGAAGCAATCCGATGACTTCGCCGATGAGTTCTTCGCGAGACTTGAGTTTCTTCAAAGTGTCGAGTTGATCTTCGCCTAAGAATACAGAGCTGTCAATATAAGCACCTTTAAAACCGGGCATTTCAGTAGAGTTATCTTTTCTGAAAGCCTCGATAAGATTGGCAGGTGCCTTCTGGTTTGTTGAAAACAACATAGCCGTTTGACCTTTGAAAGCAGGGAAAATAGCATCGTAACTCTTTGATGGATCAGCTTCTTTCAAAAGCTTCAACACCAATTTATTCTTTACGACTTTCATTTCAATGCCACTCTCAAAACATTTACGACGCAACTTGTTCGCTTGACCAGCAGTCATAGAGGTCGGGTCAGTCAAATAAAAGAATGGATATTCTTCTAATTTACCTTTCAAATCCTCCAAAACGTCCGCTTTTTCTTGTTTTGTCATTTTATCGAGAAATTTTTAATGCTTAATGGATTTTGTATCAATCTTAATACCCGGCGACATGGTGCTGGCGATAGTTAAAGATTTCATATAAATGCCTTTCGCTGACGATGGTTTCAACTTCACAAGTGTATTGATCAGCTCATTAGCATTCTCTAACAATTGTTCAGGTGTGAAACTCAAGCGACCGACACCTGCGTGTACGATACCTGTTTTGTCAACACGGAAAGCAATTTTACCTTTCTTAACCTCGCTGACTGCATCAGCAATATTAGCCGTTACAGTTCCCGTTTTAGGGTTGGGCATCAAGCCACGCGGACCGAGAATACGAGCCACTTTACCCAATTGAGCCATCACGTTAGGCGTTGCGA
>JAYUUR010000638.1:0-2395 GCA_043754475.1 Saprospiraceae bacterium
GGCGTTGACTCCGCTCTACTGAGGGGGGGCTTGGCGAGTAATTCAATTTGAGTAATAGATTTTGCACCATGCCGATTAGATGTGCCGACGCAATCCGAACCTGTATCACCACCACCAATAACGACCACATTTTTATCAGTTGACATGATTGGCTCGCCTAATTCAGCATCACCTGCTACTCTTTTATTGCTTTGTTCAAGGAATTGCATAGCGAAATAAACGCCGTTTAAATCCCGTCCAGGTATTTTCAAATCACGTGGAATCGTAGAGCCACCTGATAAAACCACTGCATCAAAGCTTTTCAAAAGCTCTTCTGCTTGAATGTCAACCCCAATATTGGTATTGACTTTAAAAATAATATCTGCCTCTTCCATCGTTTTTTGACGACGATCAACTACCCATTTTTCCAATTTAAAATCAGGAATACCGTAGCGCAACAAGCCGCCAATGCGTGTATTGCGTTCAAAAACCGTCACTGTATGTCCTGCTTTATTCAATTGAGCCGCCGCCGCTAAACCCGCAGGTCCTGAACCGACAACAGCCACTTTTTTACCCGTCCGTACTGAGGGGGTCTCCGATTTGACTAAATTATTGGCGTAAGCATGTTCAATTATGGATTTTTCGATATGCTCAATCGCCACAGGAGGTTGATTAATGCCTAAAACGCAAGCAGATTCGCAAGGTGCAGGGCATATTCTGCCTGTAAATTCAGGAAAATTGTTCGTGGTGCTCAATATATCATATGCCTCGCTCCAATCTTCCCGATATACTGCGTCATTAAATTCAGGAATAATATTACCCAGTGGGCAACCGCTGTGACAAAACGGCACACCACAATCCATACACCGCGAAGCCTGTTGAAGCGTTTTATCCTCAGCGAAAGGTTCGTATATTTCTTTGTAATCATGAATCCGCTCTTTCGGATTGCGAGATTTAGGCAACTCTCTGGTAAATTTCAGAAAGCCTTTAGGATCAGCCATGTTTGTTTGATAATTTTATAATTGGAATAATATAAATTGACTCGAATAAATAGAACCTCAAAATTACTCAATTTTATGGAAATATTACCCCCCCTCAGTATTTCATGTTCTATTTGAAGAATAATTGATGGTTTTTAATTTTAATTTAAACTTTTATTTCTTTTAATCAATATTTTAAAGAATAAAAATACAGTTAGAGAAATGGGTTATGTGAGGGTGCAATATTTACCGCTTTCATCCCACAACCACCTTGAACATCTCCTTCAAAAAAGCCTCATCCACCTCAGCACCAATCCCCACACTACCCTCTTCCAAAAAAACGCTGCCTTTTTCGCCATATATCACCCCCCTCAGTATCGGGTCGCTTGAAAGCATCAAAGGGGCATCCATATCAAAGTGAATAACATTGGGGCAAGCCAAAACAAAATGCATCAATGCCGTCATGGCTAAACGGGTTTCGGAAAAACAACCGACTTGACATTTGATACCCGCCGCTTCAGCTATTGCATTGATTTTCAAGGCGTTATGAATACCACCTGATTTGGCTAATTTGATATTAAAGTAATCGCAAGCATTGAGTTGAGCTAAATTGAAGGCATCCGTTGCATCAAAAACGGACTCATCAGCCATAATGGGTATAGGGCTTTGCCGCTTGACATTTGCCATTGAGGCAAAATGACGGGCTTTCACGGGCTGCTCGCAATGCTCAATATCGTAGGGGGCAATCGCTCGCAAAGTGGCAATCGCTGTTGGTTCATCCCAACCTTGATTGGCATCTACGCGCAAAGGAATATCGTCGCCCACGGCTTCTCGAATGGCTTTTATACGTGCTAAGTCATCATTTTTATTAGTGCCTAATTTGATTTTAATAGCTGGGAAACCTGCATTTTTAAAGCGCAAAGCCGAAGCCGCCATATATGCGGGTGTATTGATGCCGACAGTCATATCGGTGTGAATATCTCTATTATTGTCGCCTCCGAGGTAGGCATATAGGGGCATATTGGCTGCTTTTGAAGCAATATCGTAGAGTGCCATGTCAAAAGCAGACTTCACACAACGATTGCCAAACAACATTTTATCCATCGCAGCGATGCAATTCCCTATCGCAATCGGGTTTGCACCCCTAAGTATATTGGCTAAAAACTGGGCTGCTTCAAAGCAAGTACCCTGCGTTTCGCCGACGATACTTCTGTAAGGATTGCACTCTCCCCAACCATATATATTGGTGTCGGTATTTATTTTTATCAAAATGCTTTCAGCATGAGTAATTGTTTCAATGGCAATCACGAACGGCTCAAGCAATGGGACGTTGAATTTATAGATTTCGACAGATGTTATTTTCATAAACCTATTTTAATGGTATCTTGGCAAGTATTATTTTTGACAAATTTTTTATCAATGACAAAGTTGAAAAA
>JAYUUR010000639.1:0-7022 GCA_043754475.1 Saprospiraceae bacterium
AAAAGCTATGCTGCGATTTTGGGAGCAAGCATAGTTTTGTTTTTGCGGCGCCAAGCACCCCCTCAGTATTTTGACCGTTTTAACGTGAATAGCAAAAACAAAAGCTATGCTGCGATTTTGGGAGCAAGCATAGTTTTGTTTTTGCGGCGCCAAGCACCCCCTCAGTATTTTGACCGTTTTAACGTGATTTATCAGGCTTTCGCTCGCAAAGCTCGCTCACGTTTCGATTGTGCAAGTTGTGCAGACGCACAAAGCGCAAAGCATTGATAATCAATGCTTTGCGCTGTTTTGTGCGTCTGCACAGGGTTTTAGACTAAAAAGCTATTGTAAAAGTAAACGGTTGTGTAGCAGCATAAGATTTGTCTTAATATCCTGTATTTCTATTTTATCAAACTTCGCTAAATTGAAATAGTTTTGATTCATAGAACCCAATAACCGTTGAGGAAAAATATGTGTGTGATGAATCCTCATATCTTTTACAACTGCTTTGATGTTCTTTTCATCAAAGACTTTAGCGCATTTCATTAGTAGGTTTCTCAATTCTGCAACTTCTGTAATGAACAGCGTTTTTTCGTCTACTGACATTCTGTAACGTTCGCTTATCAAATCCGATGCCCGTTGCGGTCGTTTGTTGAACGTGCGAAACTTCGTTAAAGCGATTTCTTTATACGTTAAAATTTCGAGGATTTTTGGGTACATTGAATCGTTGTCTTTAACTGTTTCTGACTGAGGTTCAAAATACTGAGGGGGTATGAATCCGCGAAATCTCCACTTTGATAAGTTTGAAATAGGTAAATCAAACTTGGCGATTATTTCTTTTGCAAGCGTTTCCTCGAATGTGATTTTTTCTTTCATTTCGGTTACAGATTTTAAGATTGTTTAAGAATCAAATGAGATTTTTTCTTTAAAGATTGTGGGTTATTTTTAGCCAACCACCTTCTTTTACTGCTAAGAGATTTTTGTCTTTTGATACAAGATTTAACAATAATTCTTCAATAGGACTTTCATTATTACCTACATAAAATTTCTGAAAGTGACATAGACCACCCCAGATTGCATCCGTGAAGTATATTTTATCAAATACCTTTCTTAAATTAGAAATCTTATCAGAGAATTTTAAGAGTAGATTTTTGCATTTTTCACAGTTACAATATCCGTCTTTTCCTCTCTCAGAGGAAAGATTGTAACTGAACGAAAAATTTGAGTTGTCAAAAGCATAAGCTATTGGTTTCTCGTTGTCAAAAGCAATGATATTGCTTTCTTCTTTACATCTATCGCAAATAGCAATAAGTGTATTTTTTGTTACTATTTTTAACATGTTATTTTGATTTTAAATTGTTTAAAAATTTGCTTTCCGTGCGCTCGGCTGATTTTCGGTGCGTTCTCTTTCGATATCTGGATTCTTTTTCAAAAATTTATCAAAAGTTGGGCGTGTCATTTTGACGATTTTACAAAGAATTGTTTTACTATATTCGCCGTTTTTAATTACTTTAAGCAATGCGTTTATTTCTCTTTCGGTTACTTCTTTTTCTGAACCTTTCCGTCTTCCTCCTCTGTATGTGCCTTCCGCTTTTCTTCTTTTTATATCTGCGGATGTTCGCATAGATATGTTTTCCCTGTCTGCTTCATCCATCCATGCATATAAAGCCATCATTGGTTTCGCCATTGGGTTTTTTTTATAAAACTCAAAATTTTGTTGAATGGCGTATAATTTGGCTTCTTTCTCGTATAAAATAGCCGCTGTAATCATCACGTCGAAAAAATTTCTGCCATAGCGCGATGTAGAAGCGATAATAAGTATATCGCCTTTAATCATTTTGTCTAAGAGTTTACCCAACTCGCGCTCGTTGGCTTTTTTCTTTCCTGTTATAAGGTCGTTAAATTCTTCGTCGGGTAATTTTCTATAATTACTCATCGCGTATTCATTTATTTGAAAGCGTTGATTTTTCATATCTGATGTGTCTTTACTGATTCTGATGTATGAATAGATTTTCATTTTTTTTACATAATTTTAAAAGTGTAAAAATAATTTGAAATAAGTGTTTGTTTTTACAAATCTATGTAAAATAAATGCCCGTAAAAAATGTATATTTTAACGGGCGTTTATTTTTACATATTAATCGGGGTATGTGTGATTCCGCGCGTATTGTTTATGCCCGTTGCTTCACGGCGTCTCATTTGCATACGCTTTCGGCACGCCGCATTGCGTCACATAATCCGAAACCTCAACGGTATGTCGTCGGGCGTTTCGTCGCTTAAAACCGTAACGGCGTACTGTATGCATGTGGCGCAATCTGTTTTGCATCCGCAATATTCGCGCGGATATTGTTCGAGGAGTGCTGCGAGTTCGTAACCCGCCTTAAAATCGTCGTCGTCCGTTTCGTCTGATATGACCCCCTCAGTATTTTGAATCTTTTTGATAAATTCGCCGCTATAATCAAGTAATTCGGCGGCGTCTCTTTCTTGCTTGTATAGCGAAATAACAATAGATTCAATTAGATTCGTAGAACTTCCAACTTCGTGATTTTTGCGATATTCAAATACTACGCTTCTTTCTGTGCTATAAGACATGTCGAGAATTTTTGCTTTTGATGTGTCGATGCCTTTCAATTCAAGCTGTGTTTTCAATTTATTGAGGATGGCGTGAATGTGATTGATTGTCATGATTATTTTATTTTTAATGACCAATTAATATTGTTTAATTCGGCTTCTAACTTGCTTTCGTCTTTCAGTATGAAAACTGTTTTTCCAAATGCGCTTTCTTCATAGCAATTGTCTTGTATTATCTTGAACACATTTTTAGGAAAGGCTGCATCTTTTAGCCTGTATTCCGTTTCGTCGTCGTCGTACTCGCTTTGTCTCTTTGCGTAAAATCGCACCTCTTTTTTATCTTCTATCTTTCGTTTCTCGGTTGCGTCTTGATTCCAAATCCAGTAACCTAAATCTTCTTGTTTTCCAAATTTCATTAAAAACTTTTCATCATCTGTGCCGACTACTTTTGTAATGTCTTTCAATTCTCGTACTCGTATTTTATCGGCTTCGCTCAATAATGCGCCGTTCCAAACTGGTTTTAGCTTGTTCGTCCAAATCCCTTTTGCGTTTTGTCTGCTTTCAATATCGCATAAATAGCCTTCGTATGTTGAGCATTTCGGGCGATATTTAACGGCTTCACGGTCTCTTTTAATTGCTGCGACAAATGGATAATGCTTTGTTTCTGACATGGTTTTAAAAATTTATGCACCCCTCAGTATTTGAGGGGTGCGGTTAAGAATAAGATTAAAGTCTCAAATCGGATGTGATAAAATCGGCTATAACTTTGTCGTTTTGAACAATAATAAACCATTGCTCCTCATTCCCGACTTGATAAATGTATGTGATGTTGTGTAATGAATATGGTCCAGGTATTCTTTTGATTTCTTTTACTGCGTATCCGTTGTATTGCCCGCAAGTCAGTTTTTTTTGAAGTGGGTTATCTGTTACGTTCTCCATGATTTTTGATTTTTGAAATGTTAAAAAATAAGATAAACTTTTTCTGCTTGCTCATTTATCGCTTTAATTTCTGCTTTCGTCGGAACGCCGCAAAATTCGTCGATTCTGCGAGCGATGTGGAGCGGTTCTTTTTCTGCGATGATCATGTCGGCGATTTCGGACGATTCGGACCGGCTGAGAAAGTTGATTAGCGCAATTTCGATGCGCTGTTTGAGCGTGTAATTTTTCATAATGTTGATTTTTGAATGTTATAGAATAATGGTTTTAGTATGACATTAAAGAAAATCTGTTATATCCTGCATTTTCGACTTCTTTGATAAGTTTAATCATCGCTTCTTCTGATATTCTGAATGTGCAAGTATGTTCTGTTGAGTGTGTGAATTTTGCTCCTTGATAGAAATGTTTAATTATCTCCTCGTTTACTTTTACTATTAGTACAGTTATCATTGATTAATTATTTGATTGTTAAGAAAAAAACGGCGTTGCGTCGTACAACGCCGTGAAACTGAATGTATGAAAGGTAACCAAACTTAAAATTTCCGTGATAACTGTATATACTGCGTTGTCGCTATCGCTGTCAATAATTCGTCTTTCAAAGAAAATTCGTGCATTGCCGTACACGTTTGACGAAAGATTTCAGCGTAAAAACGTGCGCTCTCGTTCGCTGCCTGTTTCATCGCTGCTCCCTGCTCTGCTTTTGTCTTGAAGCCTACCCCCTCAGTATTTGGGCGGTTTTGCGCTCCGTGTGTCGGCGAATCCGTCCGCGCGTTCGGTACGTTCGATGATTGCGGTGCGTGAAAGAAAATGTATTCTTTGCCACTTTTGCAGTATTCGATTTCATCGCCTTGTTTGTAGTGCGAAATTACGGTATCAGCTTTTCCCCAGATATTTAATGTTGTACCGTCATTGTTTTTGACACTTATAGAAACAACCATATCATCATTAAATGTTGATTTTCGTGGTTCGCCTGCTGCTTTTTGCACGATGCCTTGCGTAGTATAAGCCGTTTGCATTTTCGTTATATAATTGAGTTATGAAATATTGTTATGAATGAAAGTATTAGCGTTGTGAGCGTGGGCGTGACTGCTTTCTTATTTTCGCATAAGTGCGGTTGTTTTTTCTAATTCACTCTAAAAGAGTAGGCGTATTTTCAAAAAACAATGTCTAAACAAATTTTAACCTGTGTGATTTATACAATCTATTGCCACGACTGAAAAATCACGCTTTACGGTTTCAAATGTGGCTATTCAAAGCCGTAAAGCTGTGTGTTTCTTAAAACCCTAAAACTTGCCGTGTAACGGCTTGGTTTAATCGAGCTTCTTTTTCGTCGTATTCTTTTCTGTAAATCGGTACAATCTTGACAGCGTTATTATCAATTCGTCCTCTCAATCTTTTTCTTACTTCATTCAGTTTCTTAAAGCCTTCGGGCATTGTCGGGGCTGTGCCGTAAGTAATCCAGAGATTTGTTTTTTTGAACTTGTAGCTACATTCAAAATGGAGAATTTCGTCTGTAGTGTCGTCGGGGTCATCTTCCTGCATGTTGTCGTAAACTCTTTCTTGTTGCTCGTAATAATCATCTACACCGCGCATAAATGCGCTTTCGTAGGCGGCTTCTCGTTCGCGCATATCTGCGAACAGTTGTTTTGATAATGACATGATTTAGAAAATTTTTTAAGTTAAATAATAAGGCTTTTTAGTTCCCTTTTGCTATTGTAAAGATACAAAAACTATTTGACATTGTGTAAAAATAATTAACATTTTGTCGATTATTTTTACATTTTTTTTATGCTAAAGTGTGGGGTGGGTGGGTGGTTTTTTTTTTGTTGTTTTCTGTATGCGATTGGTTGTTGTTGTTGTTGTTGTTGTTTTCTATATGTGTGTGATGGCGTGGGGTGCGAAGCACCCCAGTAAACGCCAACTATAGCCGTGCGTACGTACCGACAAACGAAAGCGACAAACACAATGCGGAGCGGCGTGAGTTACCCGAAAGACCAAACGCACAAAAACAACGAAGCGACAGCAGAACACAGCAAAACAGGCAGCAAAGAAACTGCCACAACGCAACCACAACGCACCAAACGACACGCTAAAACAGCGACAAAACAGGCAGCGGAGCGAGCGAAAAGAAAGAACCGCCACAACCCGAAGACCCAAGCGACGAAACGACGCAAGCCGACCGCCACGAGGCAGGAAGCGCAACGCCAACAGGCAACCACACAACACAATGCACACGCAGGAACACTGCGAGCGCAAGCGAAGCCCACGAACCCGAACCCGAACCCGAGAAAGGCGAAGCGCACGGGACCAACCCAAGCGGACACGACGACGAAGGAAAAGAAACCCAACAACCACCGACAGCACCAACGGCACGGACACAAGCCGACGACCGCAAAGCGAGCGAAGCGGCGAAGGACCGGGCAGGAAACGACGAAGCGGAAAACACGACCGCCGAGGGGAAACGCTGCCGAGCGGCGGCATCCACACCACCAGCACAGCCGACGAAAACCGACGAACCAACAGGCACGAGCGAAGCGAGCGAACCGAAACAGGCAGGAACAACGGAACGGCTGCCCGAAAAACCAAACGCCGAAAAGCCCGACAAAGGGGACAAAAGAGAGACGACCACGACCAAAGGGCGGAAAGGGAAAAAGGACGAAAACACGCAACGACCACCCCCAAACGCACAAGCAAGATACAAAAAAAGAAGGAGAAAAACAAACAAAAAAGAGAAAAAGAACGAAAAAAAACAACAAAAAAACACGACAAACGACCGAAAGGCACGACAAACAACAAGGGCAAAACAACGCAAACACGATGGAAAATGACTAACTTAGAGACAGAAAGGAACAAAAAAGAAGAAAAACAAGCCGAAAGGCGCAAACAAAAAGAAGATGAACAACGCCACACAAACAGCCGCAAGCCACGCCAAAGCAGCGAACCAAGAAGCGGAAAAGGCAGCGAGAGCCACACGCACAGCAACCGACGCAAGCAGGGCAGCGGAAGCCGAAGCGACAGAAGGAAACCACGCCGAAGCGGCACACCACCACCGCACCGCAGCGAAGCAACACACCGCAGCGGCGAACCACCACGGCAAAGCAGCCAAGCACAGAGAAGCAGCGAACCAAAGAACCGCAGCCGAAGCGCACAGAGAAGCGGCGAACAGGGCGGAAGCCGAAGCGAACCACCACGAAGGCGAAGCAAGCTGGGAGAAGCAGATGGACGCGCTGGACTGACCACCACCACCACAAACAAGGGGCAGCGGACACGCTGCCCCAAAGGGCAGAAAAGCCCCAAAAAACGGCACAGACTACTCCCCTATAAACTGTTTTTTTTTGTTTTTGATAGTAAATTTTTAAAACAACAACAACAAATACGGAAATATGAAAAAACAAAAAACAACACGGAGCGTGCGGAGTGTTTTTTTTGTTTTTTCATATTTCCGTCACGAGGTAGCTATGGATAGTCATTTTTCTTTCATAGTTTTTTTTTGCCTTTTTTTGTTTTTTGCGGCGCGGGGGCTATACCCCACAATA
>JAYUUR010000640.1:0-2384 GCA_043754475.1 Saprospiraceae bacterium
AAATATTTTGCGCCCTCTTGAATAGACATTCTGCCCGCCACTTCACTCATCGGCACAAGCAAAGGCAGCGAACGATCAGCCATTTCGACAGTTTCATAAGCCAAACAGACGGCTTTTGAAGCAATCATGGCATCTGTCAAGGGTTTGTAGGAAGCGAAATGGAAATAAGTGAAGACCAGATGATGGGGTTTAATCATGGCATATTCCGATTCAATCGGTTCTTTCACCTTCATAATCATCTGAGCTTTCTCGAAAATAGCGGCTGCGGTAGGCAATATTTGTGCGCCTGCGCTTTGGTATTCGTCGTCGTCGAAGCCCGAGCTTTCTCCTGCATTTTGTTCGACATAAACGGTATGTCCTCTTCGACTTAACTCCATAGCACCCGCTGGTGTCAAAGCCACGCGGTTTTCACTGCTTTTGATTTCTTTCGGAACGCCAATTATCATATTTGGTTAGGTTTAATTATAGTTTTACAATAAAATTTAAAAAGCGGTCAAAGGTAAAACAGTTTATTTAACTTTTTATGTTTTATACTGAGGGGGTGTCTTGATGTTTTAACTTTATTAAAAAAAAAAATGAAAATGACAAAACCGCATGTACAACTCCTTGCGTAAATGATGCTGAACGTTCAAATTAAAAGTTATTTTATTTAAAAAATTCTAAATTATTAAAAAGCATGAATATCCGTCAATCATTGCCCATTATGTTGGGTGTAGTATTAATTTTCGCTTCTACAAATTCATTTGCTCAAACAGCTACTGCTAAAGGTGAAAAGACAGTTCAAGTAGGTGGCGAGGCGATGTATCCGATGAAAAACATCGTTGAAAATGCCGTTAATTCAAAAGCGCATACCACTTTGGTAGCCGCCGTTAAAGCAGCCGATTTAGTGGCTACTCTACAAAGTGCAGGTCCTTTCACAGTGTTCGCACCCGTGAATGATGCCTTCGAAAACTTACCTGCTGGAACAGTAGAAACACTTTTGAAACCTGAAAATAAAGCAACTCTCACGAAAGTGTTGACTTACCACGTGGTAGCCGGCAAACTCGATTTCAATGCCATAGCAGCTAAAATTAAATTAGGAAAAGGAAAAGCTACTATGAAAACAGTGAGTGGAGGTACTCTAACAGCGCAAATGAATGGTATGCACAATATCACTTTGAGTGACGAAAACGGCAGCACAGCCAATATCACCACTTACGATGTGTATCAAAAAAATGGTATCATCCATGTATTAGATGCTGTGGTATTGCCTAAGATGTAATTTAAAAAATGGGTTAATTATTTTCATAAAGTGCAAGGCGCAAAGATTCATTCGTAAATACTTTGCGCCTTTTTTATCGAATATTGATGATTTGCCCATTAAACTCCACTTTAAAACCAGCTCTTATTTTATTCCGTTTTCGTGTTTCAACAACATCATTCACTTTCACATAACCATCCGAGATAAGATTATTTGCCTCTCCGCCCGAACCGACTAAGCTCGTTATTTTCAATAATTGATTCAGCTCAATGTATTCATGGTCTTTTAATTCAAATTCTATAGGTTGCATTTTTTTATTGTTTTTATGCTTCATAAAATATCAGAAACAAAACATTCAGTGGCAGTTTCCAACAGCACCCCCTCAGTATCAGCCCTTCCCAACGCCTTAATAAATGCCGAGCCGATAATAGCCCCATTCGCATGACTGCAAGCAATACTAAATGTCTCTCTATCAGAAATACCAAAGCCTATTAATCGAGGATTTTGCAATTTCATCTTCTCAATCCGCTTGAAATAGGCGATTTGTTCTTCAGAAATACCTGTTTTAGCACCTGTTATGGCATAACTTGAGACGATATAAATAAACCCCGTTGAGAGTTTATCAATCTTGCGAATCCTTTCCGTCGGCGTTTGAGGGGTAATGAGAAATGATATTTTAAGATTCAAATCCGCTAACCGTTTTTGATAATCGCGCTCATATATTTCAAGCGGCAAATCAGGTAAAATTAAGCCATCCACACCATTTTCAGCGCATAATTGAAAGAATTTATTATCACCAAATTGCAAGACTTGATTGTAATAACCCATCAAAATTAAGGGAATCTGCGTTTTCGCCCTCACATTTTTAATTTGTTGAAACAGCAACTCCAGCGTCATCCCATTCTCCAACGCTTTCGAGCCGCTTTCTTGAATGGTGGGTCCATCCGCCAAAGGGTCGCTATAAGGCATACCGAGTTCTATCAAGTCAACGCCTGCTTTTTCTAATGCCAATATCACCCCCTCAGTATCATCGCGTTTTGGATAGCCTGCGGTGAAATATATATTGAGGATATTTGATTTTTTATCTTGAAATAATTGTGATAATCTATTCATTTTTGAGAATGATAAATGATGAATGATGAAT
>JAYUUR010000641.1:0-7020 GCA_043754475.1 Saprospiraceae bacterium
CCCCCTAACCCCCGAAGGGGGAACACCTTAGGAAAAATTGGAAAATAATGGCTCAAATGCTCAATACTTCCAATGTGTTCCCCCTTCGGGGGTTAGGGGGCAAACCATACATTTTTAACAATTTAATTTAACCATTACTTAACATGGAAAAGCATATTGTAAAAATAAAAGCCATTGGCAAAATTACGCACGATGTGTTACAAATTGCCACCACCAGACCCCCTCAGTATTTCTACATGCCAGGGCAAGCTACAGAGCTTTCAATCAATCAAGACGGTTGGGAAGAAGAAACAAGACCTTTTACTTTTACGAGCCTACCCGACAACGATTATATCGAATTTACTATCAAAACCTACCCCACGCACGTCGGTGTAACTAATCAACTTTTGAAATTGGATGTAGGCGATGAACTGATTTTGCACGATGTCTGGGGCGATATTTCATATCATGGCGAAGGTATTTTTATAGCCGGCGGCGCGGGCGTGACACCTTTTATTGCCATATTCAGGCATCTCCAATCCATCAATGAAGTGGGCAATAACAAGCTTATATTCGCTAATAAAACCAAAGCGGATATTATACTCGAAGAGGAATTGACGAAAATATTAGGCAATAATTTTATCAACATTTTATCCGATGAACAAACACCAGAGTATGCTCATGGATTCATTACTGAGGCGTTTATTAAAGCCCAAATGACTGAGGGGTCCCATCACGAAATTACCAATTTGTTTTATTTATGTGGACCACCGCCCATGATGGATGCTATTGAAAAGCAATTACTGAATTTGCATATTGATGAAAAATCTATTATTAAAGAAGGGTTTTAGTTCTACTTAGGCACACTTATTTAGTAATATTATGTAATCTAAAAAATCAATATTCATCACCCAATAAATCCAACAATTATGCGAAATATATCAGTCAAATATGGTCTTTTGATGTCAGTAGGATTGATTGCCTTCTACTTACTGATGTATGTAATAGGCTTAGGACATCGCAGCGAATTCCGTATGTTCAACGGCGTTATTCACTTATATTGCATCTATAAAGCTATCCAAGCTTATTATAATCTGCATCCCGAAAACATAGGCAACTACATGTTGGGCGTTACTCAGGGAATGGGCGCGTCTGTTATCGGCGTAGGTGCATATACCGCTTTTGTAACCATTTTCCTTGCTTTAGACCCTACTTTGATGAATCTTATCCGTCAAAATTCTAATATGGCGGCATATCTCAATCCCTACTCTGTCAGTCTTTATATATTGGTGGAGGGATTGGTTGTCAGTCTTATTGGTGCTTATATTTTGACAAGGGTTGTGGATATTCAAGTAAAAAAAGAGGAGTTTAAACCATAAACCATGAAAAATATATATCGGCTGACAGAAACAATTTTCGAAAGGTTTTCTAATGTAGCCACCACCATACTCGGCAATTCTATCACATTTATTATTGCCTTAGCTATGATTGTTTACTTCCTAACGAGTAAAGCTTTTTACGAGCAGGAGACCCATCATATGATTAGAGACATCATTCACAGCGTTACTTTTATTACTTTGTTTATTATTCAAAAATCATTTAATAAATTTTCTGCTTTATTGCATTTAAAGGTGAATGAATTGGTGGCTTCACATGAACCTGCCAGCAATGCGGTGATTCATGCAGAAGGCAAAACGGAGTATGAAATAACGCAACTTTCAAAAGAATATATTGATTCGACGGAACAGAAAAAGGAGGAAGAATCGGAAAAGATATGATTGATTTAACTCTACCCTTAAATGACGACTATGACCTTGCAAATCATCTGGCTTTTTGTCTTAGCCATCCCCATCGCCTGTATCGCTTGGACAGTGGCTCATGAAGAAATATTGAGAGAAGTATTAAAAAAGATAAAACGGAAATTAAGGAAATTGAACAAAAATTAAATGGCGATTGAAAGTTGAGTGCTTCGATTTCTGTTTTAAGAATCTATTTTTTAACCATTATTAAAATATACAATCTAACATTATGCTAAAATCATTCATTATACTGTGCCTACTTGTTTTAGAATATGCCTGCACCAATACGGCTACACCCCCTCAGTATATGGCTCAAAAAGATGCCGAAGCCGTGTCTTTAAAAGATACGCTGCCGCCGCCTTTTGCTACCAAATCAAAACGTAATTTTAGCAAAGTTATCGGCTGGTCAGATGGTAAAACGCCGACTGCTCCCGAGGGATTTGTGGTGACAAAATTTGCCGATGGTTTGGACAATCCACGTTGGATATACATAGCGGACAACGGCGATATTTTTGTAGCAGAATCCAATACTATTTTAAAAGGCATTAAAAAAATAGGAGCTAAATTGGCTCCTAAAATCAAAACTCACAACTATGGGAGTAGTGCTAATCGCATCACCCTGTTTAGAGACAGCAATAAAGATGGTGTTTTTGAAACCCGCCATGCCTTCGCTGAAAACTTGAATCAGCCGCTTGGCATGTTGATTTTGAAAAACCATTTTTATGTGGCTAATACTGACGGTTTGCTTCAATTTGATTATAAAATAGGCGATTTAAAGCTCAATGGCGTAGGAAAAAAGATAGTTTCACTCCCAGCAGGAGGCTACAACAACCATTGGACTCGAAATATAATTGCTAATAAAAAAGGTGATAAAATTTATATTTCAGTGGGTTCGGGCAGCAATGTAGGCGAAAACGGGATGGATAAAGAAGTAAGAAGAGCCAATATTTTAGAAATCAACCCTGATGGCAGTGGCGAAAGAATTTATGCGGGTGGCTTGCGTAATCCCGTAGGCATGGGTTGGGCACCGGGTACTGAAACCCTTTGGACTGCCGTGAATGAAAGAGATGAATTAGGTGATGAGTTGGTACCCGATTATATGACTGGCGTCAAAGAAGGTGGTTTTTATGGCTGGCCGTATGCCTACTTTGGTAAAAATCAAGACCCCCGCATGAAGAATAATCCACGACCCGACCTTGTCAATCAAACCCTCGTGCCTGATGTACCTTTGGGTGCACACACGGCATCGTTGGGTTTAGCATTTTACAACCAACAGGCATTCCCCAAAAAGTATCACAATGGGGCATTTATTGCCCAACATGGTTCTTGGAATCGGTCAACTTTGTCAGGCTATAAAGTCGTATTTGTTCCATTTGAAAATGGTAAACCTTCGGGTGCGCCTCAGGATTTTTTGACCGGTTTTATAGTAGATGCTACCAAAAGTGATGTGCGGGGACGCCCAGTTGGTGTTGCGATAGTGGGCGATGGTTCTATGCTTGTGACGGATGATGCGAGCAATGTGATATGGTGTGTATCTGTAAAAAAATGATTAGTATTTTAATTAAAAACCTTAATCATGAAAAAAATAATCTCTCATTTTATACCCCTCAGTATAGCGATCTTTTCAATAGCTGCTTGTCACAATAAAGCATTAACACCAAGCGATTGCGTTGAAAATATAGCTAAAGCAGATTGCATATGTACCCAAATTTATAAGCCTGTTTGTGGTTGCAATGGTAAAACGTATGGGAATGAGTGCGTTGCCCGGTGTCATAATATTACGCAATTTACTGAGGGGGAGTGTCCGAAGTAATACATCATCATTGAAGATTTTTTAGCGATAAAGTAAGAAAACATAAAGTATAATCACATGAATTCAAATTACGGCGGAAGAGACTACCACTCTCTTCCGCTTTTTTTTTACGATTTTTTATCAAATGTGTGAATTATGCAACATATTAAAATAATAATGTAACACACCCTGATTATTATATGTGTAAATTTGCATTATAAATAACTCATTAATATAATCATTGAAAATTTAATATTAAGAAACTAATTTACAAAAACCAAAAGCTCATGTTAACGTAGAAATTATTTGAGAGTATAATTATCCCTCTCTATTCACAAACTATCCACCTAAAGCAGAACCAAAGCATGTAGCGGTTATAAGCCGTTCATCCGTGAATCAGGCAAGCAGTTGCCCAATTCATCCCTGTATCATCTACACAATTTCAAACAAAAAAAATTGACATCACATGCAGAGTTGCATGAATGATATAGGGCTTTATTGCCATTATTGACACTTTTATGTTTAAGGAATCTACAATTTAAACCATGATTTTTTTTAACAGTTTAAATCCGAGTATATGAAAAATAATTTACAGTATGCATTAATTACAGTCATGCTGTTCTTAGTGTTACCATTCAGTTTTGGACAAGCCCCTAACTTAGGCCGCACATCCACTTTTGCGTTATTTACTGCTTCTGGCTCATTTACCAATGTTGGTCCCACAATAGTCAAGGGCGACATTGGCACTCATGTAGGTGCATTTGCTGGATTTCCACCCGGAGTGGTCAATGGGCAAATTCATATAGCGGATGGTGTTGCAGCACAAGCTGCTGCAGATGTATCCACTGCGTATGGCAGTTTGAGCCCAATTCCATGTGGTCAGGTTTTAGGCATCGGATTGGGAAACGGCCAAACGCTTGCCCCAAATGTTTACTGTACCGGTGCCGCTTCAACATTAAATGGTGCTTTAATTTTAGATGGACAAGGTAATCCCAATGCTGTGTTTATTTTCAAAATAGGCGGTGCCTTCACTACAAGCACGTTTTCAAGCGTTACTCTTATTAATGGTGCCTCTTTTTGCAACGTGTATTGGCAAGTAAACGGTGCCGTGGGTTTAGGAATCAGTTCTGTTTTTAGAGGCACTATACTCGCTAATGGCGCTATAAGTTTAGCAAATGGCGCGTCTCTTTTCGGTAGAGGTCTTTCAACAGCGGGTGCTATTTCCTTAGATAATAATTCAGTAACTAATGGCATTCCTATGCCTGCAGTGATTACAGCAAGTGGCGCAGTCACCTTTTGTCAAGGCGGAAGTGTTACATTGTCAGGCAATATTGATGGCGTTTGGAATACAGGCGAAACGACTGCCTCCATCGTCGTCACCATGAGCGGTGAGTATTTTGTAACCACTACAGGTGAGTGCGGTGTCGTGACATCTAATCGTATTAGAGTCACTGTGAACCCACTGCCCAATTGTGCTATAACGGGCAACGGTTCTATTTGCACAGGGCAATCCACTCAATTATGTGTAGCAGCGGGCTTTACCAGCTATTTATGGAGTACAGGCGCCACCACCAATTGTATTACTGTCAATGCAACAGGTACTTATTCTGTTACCATTACTGATGCCAATGGCTGCATGAGCAATTGTAGCAAATCTGTTATTGTCAATCCATTACCTATTTGCTCCATTACGGGTAATAGCCCTATTTGTCAAGGACAATCCACTCAGTTATGTGTTCCTGCGGGTTCGGCTTCCTATATGTGGAGTACGGGCGCGACGACCAATTGTATCACTGTCAACGCTTCAGGCAATTATTCAGTTACCATTACTGATGCCAATGGCTGCATGAGTAGTTGTAGCAAATCAGTCATTGTTAATCCGATTCCCGATTGTACCATAACGGGCAACGGTTTAATTTGTCAAGGACAATCCACTCAATTATGCGTACCTGCGGGTTCGGCTTCTTATCTATGGAGTACAGGCGCGACCACCAATTGTATTACTGTTAACGCAACCGGCAATTATGCCGTGACCATTACGGATGCCAATGGTTGCATGAGCTCTTGTAGCAAAACCGTTACAGTTAATCCATTACCTATTTGCTCCATTACGGGCAATAGTCCTATTTGTCAAGGGCAATCCACTCAGTTGTGTGTGCCTGCAGGTTCGGCTTCTTATTTATGGAGTACGGGCGCAACCACCAATTGTATAACAGTCAATGCAACAGGCAATTATTCCGTTACCATTACAGATGCGAATGGATGCAGCAGTAATTGCAGTAAGCAGGTAACCGTCAATCCATTACCAGATTGTACGATTACAGGCAATGGTGCACTTTGCACAGGACAATCCACCCAATTATGCGCCCCTGCCGGTGCTGCTTCCTATTTATGGAGCACGGGCGCAACCACCAATTGTATCACTGTCAATCAAACAGGCAATTATTCTGTAACCGTTACTAATTCAAGCGGTTGTATGAGTATTTGTAGCAAACAAGTGATTGTTAGTCAACAACCAACTTGTTTGATTACGGGCAATGGGTCTATTTGTCCAGGACAATCTACTCAGCTTTGCGTGCCTGCGGGTTCGGCTTCTTATCTATGGAGCACGGGCGCAACCACCAATTGTATTACTGTCAATCAAGCTGGTACTTATTCAGTAACCGTAACCGATGTCAGCGGTTGCGTCAGTACTTGCAGTAAAATAGTGACGGTTAGTCAACAACCGACATGTTCGATTACGGGGGGTGGCTCTATTTGTCAAGGACAATCCACTCAATTATGCGTGCCTGCATCAAGTACTGCAACTTATATGTGGAGTACAGGCGCAACCACTAATTGTATTACTGTCAATCAAGCAGGCACATATTCTGTCACCGTTACTGAGGCGGGTTGCATGAGTATTTGCAGCACGACCGTCATGGTTAATCCATTACCAGATTGTACAATTACAGGCAATGGTGCGCTTTGCACAGGACAATCCACTCAATTATGCGCTCCTGCCGGTGCTACCTCCTATTTATGGAGTACAGGCGCAACAACTAATTGCATTACTGTCAACCTTGCAGGTACTTATTCAGTCACCGTGACTAATTCAAGCGGTTGTATCAGTATTTGTAGTAAAATAGTGACTGTTAGTCAACAACCGACTTGTATGATTACAGGCAATGGCTCAATTTGTACAGGACAATCCACTCAACTCTGCGTTCCTGCATCAAGTACGGCTACTTATATGTGGAGTACAGGCGCAACGACTAATTGCATTACTGTCAGCGCAGCAGGAACTTATTCAGTCACTGTTACTGAGGGGGTCGGCTGTATCAGTATTTGTAGTAAAATTGTTACTGTTAGTCAACAACCGACTTGTATTATTACAGGCAATGGCTCGCTTTGCGTAGGGCAATCCACTCAACTCTGCGTAGCGGCATCAGCTACGGCTACATATTTATG
>JAYUUR010000642.1:0-7012 GCA_043754475.1 Saprospiraceae bacterium
TGTTTTTTACCCAATTCATAGTCATTGGGGTCGTGTGCAGGCGTGACTTTCAGAGCACCTGTACCGAATTCAATATCCACATATTCATCAAAAATGATAGGAATTGCCCTATTTACAAGCGGAACGATTACTTTTTTACCTTTCAAATGGGCATAACGGGGGTCATTCGGATGCACAGCAACGGCAGCATCTGCCATGATGGTTTCAGGGCGTTGAGTGGCAATAATAATTCCTTCAAGTTCTTCGAGGGTTTCACTTGTGCTGGCTCCCCCTTTTGCCAAAGGCATTCCTTCGGAAGGGGCGGGCGGGGCTTCGGGTGCTATAAAATATTTCACATAAAACAACTGTGCTTGCTCTTCACCATGAATCACTTCTTCATTGGAAAGCACCGTTTTCGCTTCGCAATCCCAATTCACCATGCGGTAATCACGATACAATTTTCCTTTACGGTACAAATCCACAAACGTATGAATCACATCTTTTGAATATCCTTCATCCATCGTGAAAGCTGTCCGTTCCCAATCACAACTTGAGCCGAGTTTACGGAGTTGTTGTAGGATAATACCGCCGTATTTTTCCTTCCACTCCCAGGCATACGCCATGAATTCCTCACGCGTCAAATCCGATTTTTTTATGCCCCGCTCGCGCAACATCCGCACGACCTTCGCCTCCGTAGCAATTGACGCATGGTCAGTGCCCGGAATCCAAATCGCATTTTTACCTTCCAAGCGGGCTTTACGAGTCAAAGCATCTTGAATGGTATTGTTAAGCATATGCCCCATGTGCAACACACCCGTCACATTCGGTGGCGGAATGACGATGCTAAAAGGCTCACGGTCATCGGGTTCGTTGTGGAAATAGCCTGATTTTTCCCAATGGCTATACCATTTTTCTTCAATATCTGAGGGCGTGTATTTGCTGCTGAGTTCTGACATAAAATATTGATTTTGAGTTTTTTAAAAAGTCCGCAAAAATAGGAAAAAACAAGGAAAGGAGATACCCCCTCAGTATTGAAGAATAAAAAATGTGTTAAAAGGCTTAAAATACGTGTTTAAATGTCTAAAAATGATTAATTTTGATTTATAAAAAGCGATGAAAATGAGCAAAAAGACACCAACTTTTGAAGAAATACTCAAGTATTTTACGAACATGGATACTGATGAAAAAGCTACCGTTTTTCATCAAAAGCTACAATTGTATCTGACTAACAAAACACCGGAAGAACGTAATTTTGTAGGCAATATTTTTCTGTCCATCACGCGTGATAATGCCCACCAATTACTTAAGTCAATAGAACAAAAGGGTAACGTTGCTATGCTTGAGGAAATGCAACAAATGCTTTCAGAATTCGCCTAATTTCTATCCCCTCAGTATAAAAAGCAAAAACGGCAATTTCATTAAAGAAGTTGCCGTTTTTAAGATAGAAAACTCACTACCAAATTCTAATAACCGATGTTCCATTAGCATAGTTGTCGAAAATTTTATCAATACTAATCAATTTCATCTCTTCGATTAATGCTTGTGCGAAAATAATACGGTCAAAAGGATCTCTATGTATGAATGGCAAAACTTCAACAGCAATAGCGTGTGCTGAAACAATATTTAGTAAAATGAATCCATTTCTTTCTATAATATCTACCAAATCTTTTAAATCAAATTGGAACTGTAATTTGCCAATTGATTTCTTAATAGCAATTTCCCAAATGCTGGCAACACTCACAAATTTTTCATTCTCAGGGTTTTCGATTGATTCAATGGCTTTTTGTGATAATTTTTCATCGCCGTTAGCAAACCAAATTAAAGCATTTGTATCCAAAAGTATTTTCATAGTAGTTTCGTTTGTTGAGTTGAGTTATCACATATAATCTTTAAAATCTTCTAAAGGAGCGTCGAAATCAGATGCCATTTTAAATTGCCCTTTTAAAAAGCCAAATTTAGGTTTGGACTGATGAGGATTTTCATAAGGTTCTTTAGATGATTGAGGAGTCACTTCATCATTATTTTCAATATTTGAAAGCGGTTTTTTAGACTTAATCTTAACCTCAAATTTTTTAAAAATTTCAGCTAAAATTGGAAAATTAATCGCATCAAATTCAATTGTTAAAGTTTGCTTATGAGCCATTTAAAAATTTTTTAATACAAAAATAATATTTTATTTGAAGAATAAACACCCCCTCAGTATAGAGCTCTTTTACAAAGCCCAATATTCACTTGGTGTAAATATTGGTGTCCAAAAATACTTTGTTCATTATTTTAAATATTTTTCTAAAATAGCATCTCTCAATGCCGTTTTATAATCAAAATCAGAAGGTAATGTAACCGAACCATGCAGTCTATCACTGATGGATGTTAAATCTTTAGACTTTTTCTTAGGCTCCGATTTCAATTTTAGCAACTCTATAGAAAGCCTATTGATGGTTTCTAACAAGCCTAAATATTCTGTTTCAGAAATAGTTATTGACTTCATATTGATTTATATTTTTTACAAAGTTAATTGTTTTACCTCGAAAGAAACAACCCTTTTATTCAAAATCGAACTGTCAACATTTTCAGAACCTCGAATCGTGGGTCAGTCGGTTTTGCTGCTTTTTTTGCCATATTCTATTTTGTCTTCTTTAAAACCAATCAATTTACGAGGCTCTTTTTTCTTTTCAGCAAGCCCTTCTAAAGCGTGTATGACTTGCTCAAATTGGCTATCATATTTTTCTTCCAACCCATCCATTCTTTCCGTCAGTTCGTGATAGCTGCTAATGAGCTGGCGCAATTTTATAAAAGTGCGGACTACAAAAATGCTGGCTTTTACAGCCGTTTCGCTGTTCAAGATGCTGGCAAGCATGACTGCACCGTGTTCTGTAAAAGCAAAAGGAAGATAACGTGTCCCCCCTCTGGTTTCATTAGTTTTTGAGGTCACAATTTGTGACCTCAAAGTTTTAAACTCTACTTGGGTGAGTTCAAACATGAAATCTTCTGGAAAACGCTCCATATTACGCTTTACAGCTTGCTTCAATACCTTTGTTTCAACGCCATACATTTCAGCTAAATCACTATCAAGCATAACTTTTTGATGGCGGATGGTATGAATACGAGAGATAATAACCTCCTCATTGGGTATAAGTTGACTCATAATGTTTGAATTTTAATTAAAAAAAGGCTGTAAAATAAATAAAACGCTGGAAACCATTGGTTTAAGCTGTTTTATTTCAAAAATATATTTTAAAATATATTTTTGAAATAAATAATAAAAAAATGCATTTGTTGTAACGATAAATGCATTTTTTTTTATAAATATTGAAATAATTATGTGTAAAACCCTTGATTTTCAATGCAAAACGCTACACATAGTTATTTAACATATAATATTGGCAATCTTTTTGCAACGCCCATTTCAACTCACTCCAAGTAGACATTTTAAAAACGGACTATATATTCACTTTTACTCTGGCATTTTTTATCAAGTGTGGGCTATGCAAATCAAGGCACCGTCACTCATTTTTAGATTTCAAAAAAGACACTTTATTATTCAAAAACTTGTCATTTGACACAAGGAAAATTTGCTTTTAACTATGAGAAAATCAAATAGACTTATCAAAGCCGGACTGCTTACGGCTATCATCGGATTAGTCAGTATCCTCAACATTTTTGCTTTTAGAGCCACCCAATCTTCTGCTGCCAGTAGCATTCAAGGCGTTGCTTATTTTGATTGCAACTATAATGGCTTAAAAGAAGTAGGTGAAAATGGCTTCCCTAATATGGCTGTTCTCCTCACAGGGCGAACTTCATTGGGCGATACAGTCACCCAAATAACGACAACCAATGGGGCGGGTTTATACGCTTTCACGGGCGTAGATGCGGGTACTTACCGCGTCAAATATGCGTTTCCGGGTACCTCTGTCAATCTGATTTTCTCTCCTCAAAATATAGGCGGCAATGACGGTGCCGATAGCGACCCGAATGCGGCGGGCTACACAGACCCCCTCAGTGTGGATGGCATTACGAACATTGGAGCGGTGGATGCGGGCGTTATTGATTCCCTTTGTCCTGTTATTTATTATACAAATCCGTTGATTGCTACGCTTTTAGATGGCGATACTTTGACGGTTGGTTGCGATAATATTCCCGTTATGGATGGCACTTGGGCGGTCGGGGTCAATAACTCAGGTGGTGCTAATTTGCCTGTTGTGTTTGAAAGAGTATTAGTCCGCAATGGCAATTGCAAACAAGATGGGTTTGTCCAATTTTTTGTTTGTACTTGGACGGCTCAAAATCTTTGTAACCATCAAACGCAGGTGCGGCTTTATCTCAAAACGGTGGATAGCATTCCGCCGACTTTGACTGCGCCAAATGATACGACAATTAATTTGATGTTAGGAGATATCGTGCCGGCTGTTCCACCTTCAATTCCAAACAGTGATAATTGTTCGGGTTCTGGTTCTACTATTACTTATAGAGATTACGAAACGACAGACCCTTGCGGTAAAATCATTACCCGCATATGGGCGGCTGAAGACGCTTGTGGTAATCAAACGATTGATACACAACGGATTACAGTTGTTTTAAATCCATTATGCACAGGTGCACCAGCTACGGATACTATCGTTTTAGCACCGTTCAGAATGACAGGCAATACTCGAGATACTTGCCTCGCCGCATATTTGGGCAGCGATAGAGTTTTGAAAAATACTTGGACTTTATCCTCAACAAATGGTGTTTCTGCTACGGTTATCGGCGATTCATGCGTGACTTTAACGCGTCAATCGGGCTTTTCAGGTAGAGATACGATGGCTGGTTGGCATTGCAATGGCGTGAATGCGAATTGTCGCTTTTTCCTTTTGGTGGTTAATATTTTACCTGATGACCCGTCTTGTCATTTGGTGGCTGTGGATACGCTTATTCCCCTTTCAGTTGCTTGTGGCTCTCAGGGTTTATATTGTTTGACAGGTTTAAATGACATCAATAATTTTAATAACACTTACTCAATTGCTGATAATGGTACAGCTTATAGCGGCTCTTTCAACAGTTGTTCAAAAGATACAACATTTTCATACGCATATTATACATTGCCTTTTATGGGTCTGAGTGGTAAATACCGCTTAGATTATTGGAAATTGAATGGCTCTGATGTCACTATCGCGTCATTCGATTCGCTTCCGCAATTGGTGGACACGATGCGCGTATATGACCCTGCGGGCAATTGGGCAATAAATCCTGCCAATTATACCATTACAGGCGGCACAACATCTAACACTTATGGTCAAATAAAAGTGACTAAGCTATCAAATGGTGCGGTTGGTACATCTAATGTGGCTACAAATATTGCTAATAGCGGTATTCAAATGGCATTTACAGGCGGTTTACATACGGTTATTTTTACAAAAACTTTAACAGGTTGTACGGATACGCTGAATGTAAATGTGTTTTGCGATACTATATTATTGCCTGTAGCGGTGAATGATTTTGCTACAACGAAGAAAAATATAGGTATCACGATTAATACTTTTGTCAATGATACTTTGAATGGTGCTTTGATTAAACCCATCAGTATTTTAACCAATCCAATCAACGGTTTGGCAACGGTGGATGGGTCAAATATCATCGCCTATATTCCGACAGTCGGTTTTTGCGGTGGCAATGATTCTTTGAGGTATGAAATATGCAATGCGGATGGTTGCGATACAGCTTGGGTTTTCATGACAATAAACTGCCCTCAGCCGCCCGTTGCCTTAGATGATGTGGCTTCTACAATTAAAAATACGGACGTTACCATTAGTGCTTTAACCAATGATACAACACACGGTGCATTAACGCAACCCCTCAGTATTGTAACCAATCCGACCAACGGAACGGCTACCGTGAATGGTTTAAATATCATCACTTTTACACCGACTTTAGATTTTTGCGGCGGCAACGATTCTTTGAGTTATAAAATATGCAATGCCGATGGTTGCGATACGGCTTGGGTTTTTATCACCATTAATTGCCCTGTGGTAATTCCTGACCCTGTGGCGGTGGATGATAATGTAGTTGCCAATAAAAATACAAACCTCTACTTTAGCCCTTTAGTGAATGATACCATCAATGGTTCTCTACTCGCCTTGGGCACTGTCACTGCCCCAAATCATGGTGCGGTGGGTTTTATAGGTGCTGATTCCTTGGTTTACACGCCTTTAGTAGATTATTGCGGCAATGATACGATTCAATACCGCGTTTGTCGCACTGATTTCAAATGCGATACGGCATTCATTTATATTACTGTCAATTGTCCTGTGGCGGGTTCAGCACCTGTTGCTTTAGATGATGCGGTTTTAACGAATAAAAATACAGGTATTACCATCACGGCTTTAGCAAATGATACGACGAATGGTGTTTTAATTCAACCCCTCAGTATTATCAGCTATGCAGGGGGTGCTACGGTGAGTGTGGACGGTTCAAACAATATCGTTTATACGCCAGCTTTAGATTTCTGCGGTGGTAACGATACTTTGAACTATAAAATATGCACTGCGAATGGTTGTGATACAGGTTGGGTGTTTGTTACGATTAACTGTCCTGCACCTGTTTTGCTGCCTGTTGCTATAAATGATGTTGTTTCTACTAATAAAAATGTAGGGATTACAATTAATGCTTTAGCGAATGATACTTTAAATGGTGCTTTAATTAGCCCCCTCAGTATTGTAGGCTATACAGGCAATGCGACGATTATGGTAGATGGTTCAAACAATATCGTTTATACACCTGAGTTGGATTTCTGTGGTGGCAATGAATTATTGGGTTATAAAATATGCACTGCGAATGGTTGCGATACAGGTTGGGTGTTTGTAACTATCAATTGTCCTGCCCCTGTTTTGCTGCCTGTTGCAATAAATGATGTTGTTTCTACTAATAAAAATGTAGGGGTTACAATTAATGCTTTAGCCAATGATACTTTAAATGGTGCTTTAATTAGCCCCCTCAGTATTGTAGGCTATACAGGCAATGCGACGATTACGGTAGATGGTTCAAACAATATCGTTTA
>JAYUUR010000643.1:0-7003 GCA_043754475.1 Saprospiraceae bacterium
ACGGCTAAAGCCTTAACTATTTGAGCTTTTTTAACCCCCACCATAAATGGTGGAGTTAGTCAAAAAAGATGTGGGTAATGGACAGAGTTTCAAACTTGCTGCATGTTATTTGACAAAAAAACAAATAAAATTTTGGCCTAACTTAGTCAGAATACTTATTACACAACCCCGTGGAAACACTTCATCATCGGTTATTATAAATATTTTGACTCTCCGAGTCAGTTAAAAGTGGGTTTTCCTAAATGGATTCATTCTGAAGTTGACTCAGAGAGTCAAAATGTTTATAATAATCTCCAGTTCAGCCTTTTGCGTTTGACACAGCGTGTCAAAATGTGTTGTTTCAATCCCTATTAAAGAAAAAAACTAATTAAAATGAGCTTTTTTGATATTCAAAATATTGCATTCAGAACATTGAGCTACGATATGAGCTGGATAGAATTAGTGGCTACTGTGTTCGGGCTACTTGCCGTTTGGCTGAGTGCAAAGGAGCATATTTCTAACTGGGGTTTTGGGTTGATTAATGTGACGCTGTCAGCTTTTGTTTTTTTTCAATCACAATTATACTCCGATGTATTTTTACAAATATATTTTTTCGCAACGGGTATTTATGGTTGGTGGCAATGGTCGAGGGTAGATAAAACCAATGATGAACACACTGTAAAAATATCTTTTATGACCCCTCAGTATCAGATAGGAACAGCCGTTTTTATCATTATTTCTACTATTTTAATTGGTTTTTTTATACAAGGTGGTGGTTTACAGAAATTATTTCCTGCCATATTCACGCAACCTGCCGCCTTCCCTTATGTGGATACGCTTATTATGATGATGAGCATCGTCGGCAATTATCTTTTAACGATAAAGAAAATTGAGTCTTGGATTCTTTGGGTAGCTGTTGATATTATTGCACCTGTAGTATATTTTCAAAAAGGCTTGCTTCTTTTCACTTTTGAATACCTCATTTTCCTCGCTTTAGCCATCTTTGCTTTAGTAAATTGGTTGAAAATTTATAAAAAACAAGTTATTGTTTAAAGATGATTCAAATAAGAGTAATTTTATTTTGATTTAAAAAAGGTTTCAATACAGTTTCTTACATAAAAATGAGGGCAAAAACTTCAAAATACACTATATTTGTAAAAAATAAAATCTGTTACAATGAAGTCATCAATTATTCAATCTGATCTGGATATTTTAGGCGGCGTTCCTGTTTTTCGAGGTACGAGAGTTCCTATTGAGATTTTATTCGATTATTTGCAAGAAGATACCGTTGAAGATTTTCTTCAAGGCTACCCACATATTAGCAGAGAAATGGTAAATGAGGTATTGGCTTTGGTAGCCCATCAATTTAAACTAAAAACCGTGAGAAAAAAACGTTATGAAACTACTGCTTGACGAACAGGATTTTCAGTTTTTTGTGACCGCTGATAAAAATCTTCCCTTTCAGCAAAATTTTGAAAAAATCAATTTTACGATTCTTTTATTCGATACACCCTCTATGCGGCGGCGATATCAGCAACTTTTTATTGTACCCATTCAGTCTTTTTTAAATGATATGCCTAATCCACTCCCTAAGCTCGTCCATATTAGTATAACAGGTATTAGCACCAAAAAAAAGATAGACCTGCTTAAAGCACGATTGCCTAAAGACCAAATTTTGTTTTTAGAATTTCCTAATATCTAAATTCCAAAAAGGTTTTAAAACAGTTTCTTAGTTAAAATACAGCACTTTTAAAGGTTTTCACGTTAAAAAAAATACTTAACTTTGCAACCCAATTTATGTTTATTTTTTTTTAAATCTAAAATTCAAGATTAGATGAGTAGTGATTTTTCATTTATAGCCAATGCCCACCCATCGTACATAGAAAGTTTGTACAAGGATTATGCGAATGATCCCACTTCGATTGACCAATCGTGGGCAATGTTTTTTAAAGGTTTTGATTACGCCGGCACTGGCAGCAATGGCAATGGCAACGGGCACACCAATGGCTCAACTGCCACCCTCACCGCCGACAATCTTACGGTTATTCCACAAAAAGAAATTGCTGTGATGATGCTCATTGATGGCTATCGCCATCGCGGGCATTTGCTCTCTACAACGAATCCTATAAAGCCGCGCCGCGACCGCAAGCCTCGCCTCACAGCAGCCGACTATGGCTTGGGCGAGCAGGATATGGAGAAAGTGTTTTTTGCAGGCGAAGTACTGGGTTTGAAAAATGTCACTTTGCAGCAAATAATTGAAAAATTGGATGCCATTTATTGCGGCAATATAGGTTTTGAATATTCGCATATTGAAAATTATGAAAAACGTACTTGGCTAAGAAATAAAATTGAAAATCGTGTACTCGCTGATGGACATGGTTTTAATATTGATAAAAAACGCCGCATCCTTGAAAAACTCAATGAAGCAGTCGGTTTTGAAGAGTTTTTAGGTAAAAAATTCATTGGTAAAAAACGCTTTTCTCTTGAAGGAGGTGAGTCAACGATTCCGGGTTTGGATGCTATCATCAACATGGGTGCTGATAATGATGTTGAGGAAGTAGTGATTGGAATGGCACATCGGGGTCGTTTGAATGTATTGGCAAATATTATGCGTAAGACTTACGATAATATTTTTAATGAATTTGATGAAGCGGTGCCAGCCCTCAGTCATGGCAGTGGCGATGTGAAATACCATTTAGGTTTTTCATCGCAAGTGAATACGCCTGTTGGAAAAACGGTTTATTTGAAATTATTGCCTAATCCTTCACATTTGGAAGCTGTTGACCCTGTGGTTGTAGGCTATTCGAGAGCGAAAGCAGACATATTATATGGTAGCGATTACGACCGTATATTGCCGATTATGATTCATGGTGATGCAGCGGCAGCAGGACAAGGTATTGTTTATGAGGTGGTGCAAATGAGTCAATTGCCTGGTTATTATGCAGGTGGAACGATACATTTTGTTATCAATAATCAAATTGGTTTTACGACTAATTTTGATGATGCCCGCTCTTCAACTTATTCTACGAGCGTAGGAAATGTTGTACAAGCCCCCACTTTTCACGTTAATGGCGATGACCCTGAGGCAGTGGTTTTTGCTTGCGAATTGGCAGTTGCCTACCGTCAAGAGTTTAATAATGATGTGTTTATTGATATGGTTTGTTATCGCAAACATGGTCACAATGAAAGTGATAATCCTGAATTTACGCAGCCTTTGATGTGGAAAACAATTAAAAATCATTTAAATCCACGCGATATTTATATTCAAAAACTCGCCGAACACAGTGAAATCACGAAGGATATGGCAGAGCAATTGAAAAAAGAATACGACGATTTTCTTCAAGAACGCCTCGCAGGTGTGAAGCAAGGTAATTTGCCTTATGCCTATCAAGAGCCTGAGCAAAATTGGCGCAATCTTAAAAAAAATACTGAACCAGAAGACTATGATTCATCGCCTGAAACAGGTATTTCAAGAGAAGATATTGACAAAATATTAAATCATTTGATGACTTTACCTGCTGGTTTTTCTCCATTGAAAGATGTTTTAAGGTATTTAGAAGGTAAGAAAAAACTGTTAGCCGCTAATAAATTGGATTGGGGTTATGGTGAATTAATGGCTTATGCCTCTTTGATGTTAGAAGGTAAAAACGTGCGATTGAGTGGTGAAGATGTGAAACGTGGCACTTTTAGCCACCGTCACGCTTGCTTTTTTGATGCTGAAACCAACGCTGAATACAACCGCCTCAATACGGTTTCGGACAAAGCAGGGCAGTTTTATATCTATAATTCGTTTCTTTCAGAATATGCTGTCATGGGTTTTGAATACGGCTATGCTTTTGCTTCGCCTGACCCATTAGTGATTTGGGAAGCGCAATTTGGCGATTTTAATAATGGCGCACAGACTATTATTGACCAATTCGTAGCAGCAGGCGAGTCAAAATGGCAGCGTCAAAATGGCTTAGTACTTCTTTTGCCGCAAGGTTATGAAGGTCAAGGTCCTGAGCATTCGTCAGCGCGGATTGAACGGTTTTTACAGTTGTGTGCTGAAAATAATATGACTATAGCGAATGTAACCAATCCAGCTAATTTTTTCCATTTGATGCGGCGTCAATTAGTGCGTCAATTTCGCAAGCCACTAATTGTGATGTCGCCTAAGTCATTGTTACGTCATCCCGATTGTGTTTCTGATATTAAGGATTTTGAATTAGGTAATCGTTTTCAAGAAGTGATTGACGACCCCTCAGTATTGGATGCAAAAAAAGCAAAAAAAGTGCTTTTTTGTTCAGGTAAGGTATTTTATGACTTATTAAACAAACAAAAAGTTGATAACAGGGCAGATATTGCCATCGTGCGAGTAGAACAAGTTTATCCTTTCCCTGAAAAACAGGTGAAAGCCATTATGAAAAAATATGCGAAAGCTGAATATTTATGGGTTCAAGAAGAGCCGATGAATAATGGTGCATGGTTCCATTTAGCCACTTTTCACAGTGATTTGGGCTTAAAATTTATAGGTCGGAAAGCATCCGCATCGCCTGCGTCGGGTTTTGTAAAAGTGCATACAAAGGAACAAGAAGCCATTGTTGAGAAGGCTTTTGAATAAAATTTGAAGAGGAATCGAAACTCTCGTAGGGTTTTGAACCCTACGAGAGTTGTAGCAAATAAAACACTCATCGCTTCCAAAATAACCCCACTCGCCTTTTAGCATCTTCTCTAACATTGAAATAGAAAAAATTAAAATCACCTACATGATAATTATTGGCTCTGTATAAAAAACTGCCTTTAAATGTTGGTTTTTCACTCCAAAGTATACCATTATTTACTTGTGCACCCAACAAATGTGCAGGAGATGCTTTAAAACCCATTAAAACATAGCCTTCATGCTTAGATTTTGGAACAAAGGTTTTATCCGTTGTCCAACTGAGGGGGTTTACAACGGCTATTTTTTCACCAATTGGGAATCGTGTTTTAGGTTCATAACCCAATTTAAATGTTCTCCAACTACAAAAACAACCAGTCTGTTCAGGCGTTTCACAAAGAGGTATTTTAGTAAAATAATCCTTCGCAACGGGCATCCCCACCAGATAAGCCACAACCAACCGATTGCCTAAATTTTGCCCGTCAAAATATTCTTTTAATAATCGCTTGGCATGTTGTGTACCTTGGCTGTGAGAGACAATGATGATAGGGCGACCATTATTCCAATTTTTTAAATAGTATTCAAAGGCTGTTTTCAAATCTAAATAAGCTAATTCAAAGGCAGCAGCAGCGGAAGCCGTATCTTTAGTAAAATAAGAATGGATATGCGCTTGCCGATAGCGAGGCGCAAAGACCCGACCAGCTCCGTTAAAAATACTCGATTGATAGAGAATAGTGCCACCGTCTGTTTTTTTATTCAGCGCAGCATCGTTGAGGTCGCCATTCCAACCGCCCCCTTTTGTGAGCGTAGTGGGGTGCAGGAAAAAAACATCTACATCGGCTGTGGCTTGCTCGTCGTGCAAGTTCGAGTTGAGAGGCGTACTATCCGCAGGGTCTTTTTTATCGGGATGCGCTGCCCAATATTGCAAATTACTATAATCAGGCACGCGTGGAACATTGGATTGAATAGAACCTTTGGCGGGCTTGGGTGATGAGCAGCTTTGTAGGAAAAATAAGTTAGCTACTGAAAAAAAACAAAATAATCGGGTGGTAATTTTTAAACTGTACATAACGGTGGATTGAAAAACAGAAATTGTTATTTTAATAAATAGTTTTTTCACTTACGGAGTAGGTCATAATTGGGATTTTATAAAACGCCATCAAATCTAAGACATTGTATCAAAATCAGAATATGAAAAATTTAGGCTTAATTTTATTTTTTATAAAAAAAATGTACCCCCCCTCAGTATAGCTTATAAAATTTTATACTTTTGTTTAAATCATTAAGATTAAACAACAAGAAATCCAATTAATATGTCCAATCATTTCAGTCTTTTCACAGACTTCGATATAAGTCTTTTCAAATCAGGAAAACATTTTAAAACTTATGAAAAACTCGGTTCGCACATCATTAAGAACGGCGATATTGAGGGGGTCATGTTTTCAGTGTGGGCACCCAATGCACGCAAAGTGTCTGTCATCGGTAATTTTAATTTTTGGGATAAAATGACTCATCAAATGGATCCGCGTTGGGATGGTTCAGGTATTTGGGAAATTTTTATTCCGCAAGCTAAAAAAGGAGACACCTATAAATATTGTGTATGGTCGCCTGATGGGCGCATCCTTGAAAAAACCGATCCTTATGCCATGATGTGGGAAACGCCCCCTAAAACAGCATCCGTCATTTGGGATTTGAATTATACGTGGGACGATGCCGAATGGCTTGCCAAACGCCGTGAAAAAGCAGGCACACCGCAACCCATGACTGTCTATGAAATTCATGCAGGCTCTTGGAAACGCAAAGGTTACGAAGGAAATCGCTCCCTCACGTATCGTGAAATGGCAGAAGAACTTGTGCCTTATATTGCTGAAATGGGCTTTACGCACATCGAATTTATGCCCATCATGGAGCATCCTTACGAACCATCGTGGGGTTATCAGACTTTAGGATATTTTGCGCCATCGAGCCGATTCGGCACACCGCAGGATTTTATGCACCTTGTAGAAGCCTTTCACAAAGCGGGCGTTGGAGTTATATTGGACTGGGTGCCTTCTCATTTTCCGATGGATGCACATGGTATTTATGATTTCGATGGTACGCATTTATATGAACACGCTGACCCACGCAAGGGCTATCATCCCGATTGGAAATCCGCTATTTTCAATTATAGCCGCAATGAAGTCAAGTGTTTCCTTATTTCAAGTGCCTTATTTTGGATTGAAAAATTCCATGCGGATGGTATTAGGGTGGATGCGGTGGCTTCCATGCTTTATTTGGATTATAGCCGTAAAGATGGCGAATGGATTCCAAACGAATTTGGGGGCAATCACAATCTCGAAGCCATTTCTTTTATTAGAGAAATGAATGAGCAGATATATGGCAATTTCC
>JAYUUR010000644.1:0-20929 GCA_043754475.1 Saprospiraceae bacterium
TTTTTGTCATTCAGAAGGAATCTCTTTTGTCATTCAGAATGACAAAAAATTAGTAATATATTTAGCAAGGTACTATGCAATAAAAATAACTACCCACCAAATAATTTTTACTTTTTTTGAAGTTTTTTAAATAAAATTTTGTTTTTATCGAAAAAACAAAATTACTTTGCAGCATAATTAAATAGAAACAGTTGTGAAATTTTTACGTACAAATAATAATTGGTGGCAGGCTTTAACTCTTCAGGGTTGAGGTAACACCTTTTTTGTACGGGTATTTTTTAAAAATATATTCACAGCAAAAAACGGCTTGTTAGGTTCGACCCAACAAGCCGTTTTTTCATTTTTAAATCAAGTTAATCAATCGAGTCTTTAATGGAAACTTTACAAAAAATAAAAATTCAGACCATCACTAAACGCCTTTTGGCAGATACTTTCACCCCCGTCAGTATTTACCTTAAAATTCGCGACCAATATACTGAATCGGTTTTATTGGAATCTACCGACTTTCGCAGCGTCGAAAACTGCTTTTCTTTCATAGGTATAGAGCCGATTGCCCGCTTCGTCGCTCAAGGCAATACGGTGACTGAGACGTTTACAGACGGGACAAAATCCATTTTGGAAGTAGAAAACAGAGAAGTTTTAGGACTATTTAAGAATTTTATCGAACAATTTGATGCTGACAACACCCCCTCAGTATTGAATGGCTTTTTTGGACATACGAGCTACGACGCTGTCCAATATTTTGATACCATGCTCTTGGATAAAGCCAAACGTCAAACGGATTTGCCCGATTTGCACTATGCTTTGTACCGTTTTGTCATCGCTATCAACCATTTTAAAGACGAATTGACCATTTTGGAGAATATCCCAGAAGGCGAAACCAGCCAAATGGAGCGGCTTGAAACGATTTTGAATAGTCAAAGTACGCCCAGTTTTAGCTTTCAAAGGGATGGTGATGAACGCATTAATATGAGTGATGCCGATTTTAAAACTTTAGTTGCGAAAGGCAAACACCATTGCCAAATCGGTGATGTTTTCCAAATTGTCCTTTCTCGCAATTTTGCTCAAAGCTTTACGGGCGATGATTTTCAAGTCTATCGGGCTTTGAGGAACATCAATCCTTCGCCATATTTGTTCTATTTTGATTATGGTTCTTACAAAATATTCGGCTCTTCGCCTGAGCAGCAATTGGTCATTAAAAACCGCATTGCAGGCGTGAACCCCATCGCTGGTACATACAAACGCACGGGAGACGATGAAAAAGATGCTGAATTGGCTAAAAAATTAGCGAAAGATCCGAAGGAAAATGCCGAACACATCATGCTCGTAGATTTGGCGCGGAATGATTTGGGTAAGCATTGTAAAACAGTGAAAGTCAAGGAGTTACGCGATATTCAGTTCTTCAGCCACGTCATCCACATTGTTTCAAAAGTAGAAGGTGAGTTGCGCGATGATGTGAATCCGATAGATGTTTTTGCCGATACGTTTCCTGCGGGAACGCTTTCAGGCGCACCCAAATATAAAGCCATCGAATTGATTGATGAATATGAGCAACAAAATCGCCATTTTTACGGCGGCGGCATCGGTTTTATTGGCTTCAACGGCGATTTGACTCATGCCATCGTGATTCGTTCGTTTTTATCGAAAGACAATGTTTTGTATCGCCAAGCGGGTGCGGGCGTGGTGGTGTCGAGTGTTGAGGAAGATGAATTGCAGGAAGTGAATAATAAATTGGGGGCTTTGCGGAATGCTTTGGATATGGCGGAGAAGATAAATTGAGCCATTGAATTGCTCAAAGAACGACCCCCTCAGTATTTCTGCAGTAATCCCTCTTGCCAAAGGCATTCCTTCGGAAGGGAAAAATGTAAAGGGCGTTATGCGGCAACAGGCACATCTAAATTTTGAACATATTTTTTCAGCAAATCCTTGTTGCCATTTTCGACGAGATAATCTAAAAGAAAGGCTATCATTTTTCATTAAGCAGCTGCAGACATATCAATTTGAGCAATATAATTTTTTATGGCGTTTTTGTCACCATGTTCAAGTAGATAATCTAATAAGAGTTCAATCTGTTTATCTCTTAGTTCTTGATATTGCTCAATGATTATATTGATGGGTTCAGAAGCATTTTGATGTCTTTTTAAAGCACTTTCATAACGTTTTACACTCTCAATGAGCATTTCAACATTTAAATTATTTGAATTATTTTTCATCTTAGAAATTAATTTGGATAAAACCTTTTGGTTGTTTACTTCGCATAGAAAAATCGAACAACCATTCAGCTTTATCAAGTTTAAATAAATTTTGATCAGAATGTGTACTTGGATAAATAGATACTAAATAATTATCTATTTTTCGTTTTTTAAACTCTTTTTTTATTAGATAAAGTTGCTCTTGATGTTTTTTCAATTCATTAAAATCTAAAAATGTAACGACATCTATATCATTAGGTTTAGATTTTAAAGTGGTAAAACTGCCATTGAGCCATTGATAAAATGAACCAATATGTAAGGCTTTAAGTTCATCCAAAAATAACAAATACTCTTGGAAAATTAGCTGCCTATGTTCGTTAAAAACAAATATTTTTTCAAAAGTGACTAAATCAGATTCAATTACTTCGGCTGGCGTAATGAATCCATCTTTATTGAATTGAATCATTGTGTTGGTTTTCTCAAATTAATAATTTATAAAATCATGTAAAATTAATTTTTTTTTTAAAATCAACAAATTATGCCACAATACGCCATCGGCGACATACACGGATGCAGCAAAACCTTCAACGAATTGCTCAATAAAATCGGTTTAATCGAAGGCGATGAGCTGTATTTATTGGGCGATTATATTGATCGAGGTCCCGATTCAAAAGGGGTGATTGATATTATTTGGGCGTTGAGAGAGAAAGGTTTCAAAGTCATTTGTTTACGCGGTAACCATGAATCCATGCTGTTAGATGCTTTGAAATATCGTGAGAGAAAGAATGATTTTATGCGAAATGGTGGTAAGCAAACCTTAAAAAGTTTTGATACCGTTCGACCCATTGATTTGCCGATTGAGTACATCAATTTTTTTGAATCGCTTCCTTTTTATCATGAAGTAGGGGATTATATATTGGTTCATGCGGGTTTGAATTTTTTGGAAGCTGACCCTTTAACGGATACTGAAGCTATGATGTGGATTCGGGATTGGTACCGTTTGATGGATTATAATTGGCTTGGAGAACGTATTATTTTACATGGGCATACGCCTATTGAGCTGTTAGAAATGATTAATCAATGTGAAAATATAGCCACTGATAAATATGTCAATCTTGACGGGGGATGTTATAAAAACCGTCATTTATGTGCTTTTGATATGACTGAGAAGAAGTTAATTGCTCAGAAGTGTATTGATGATGTCATTTTTTGAAATTTTGAATTAAACTCTATAATTGATTGATTATCATCTAATTGTGAAAATACTGAGGGGTCAAAGAGAGGATTGAATTATTGGATTTCAACTAAATCATGATGCCAAAGCGGTTAAAACAGGGTGGTCAAAACGAAGAGAGACATAGGCTATAGGCTATGCAAGCGCGAACGTCGTCTAATTCTAAATCTGGCAGTTCTTCAATTATTTGTTCAGGTGTTAAACCATTGGTGAGGAGGTCTAAAACGTCAGTTATACGGATTCTCATACCTCTTACACAAGGGCGACCACCGCAAACATTTGGATTGATAGTTATTCTTTCAAGTAATGTCATTTTTACTATTTTAAACAAAATTAAGAGCAATATTACTAAAAATCAATTAATTATGAAAATATTAGTCTTGGATAATTACGACAGTTTTACCTATAATTTGGTGCAATATATCACTGAATTGACAGGTGACACCCCCTCTCCAAAGGAGTCCCACGTGACAGTATTTCGCAACGATCAAATCAGTTTGGACGATGTGGACGCTTACGATGTCATTGTTTTGTCGCCCGGTCCTGGCTTGCCCAATGAAGCGGGCATCATGCCTGAACTGATAAAAAGATATGCCCCGACTAAGCATATTTTCGGCGTTTGTTTAGGTATGCAGGCGATTGGTGAAGCCTTTGGTGGTGAGTTGTACAACTTGCCCAAAGTGTTTCATGGTGTAGCAACACCGATACAAATCATTGATAATCAAGAACTTATCTTTAAAAATGTGCCTAATGAAATATTAGTAGGGCGTTATCACTCATGGGCTGTGAAATCTGAAAACTTGCCCGATGAATTAAAAATAACGGCAACGGCAGATGGCGGTAAAACCATCATGGCATTGAGTCATAAGACGTATAATGTGCGCGGCGTGCAATTTCACCCCGAAAGCATCATGACCGATTATGGTAAGCAAATATTGAAGAACTTTTTTCAACCCCTCAGTAAAGCGACGAAATCGAGCGCGATAGAATATGTATTTTAATTATTCAGGCTTGGCAGGTTTTTGAAAGATGGCATTAACGGTGAGCGAAAAATCGGGAATAACTGAAGCCGCCGTACATATATCATCGCCCTTGCAAACCACCATATTTGTTAAGTTTTTACCACTATATACGTGTACTTCTTCGTATTGAGGGAATAAATGCCAAACGACTTGAACACCGGCAGCGCGATAATTTTGCATTTTTAGGGTTACTTTATTGATTTGATCTCTACTCGAAATGATTTCAGCAATGAAAGGAGGCACTTGATTTTCACCATGAGCCGTATATGCTAATTGTTTGGCAGTCATATAAAATATATCTGGACGACGATGTTTTTCAAGAAAAAAAATGTCGCCCTCTGTCATGAAAGTGCCATCGGTTTTACCAGTGTCACGAAGCTTTTGAAATAATAGCATTAAATTGTTAGCTATATAAATTTGTGTGTAGTCCATATTTCGGTTGGTTTTCTCAACGATGCCATTAAGCCACTCATATTTATAATTATCTTCACGGCTCAGATATTTTGTCTGAAAATCCGCCCATGAGATAGATTTTTGAGTAGCTGAAGGTTTGGTTATTTTCTTTTGAAAAGTTGTTGCGACCATGATTTTTATTTTATTACAAAAATAATCTTTTTTTTGACAGTAAAGAATAGGATATTTTACCCCCCTCAGTAAAAAAGCTAAATTTTATAATTTTTAAATTACAATAATATGGCAAACAATAAGAAAAACAAAAAAAAGCCTGCCCCAAAACCCTCCACTCAAACGATGTCGCCCAAGCAATATTTCTTAGCAGGGAGACCTCGAACGTTGGAGATTCACGAATGTCTTATCAATGCTGATTGGCAGATGAAGGGTTTGGTAACCATCCTCATTGCTCGAAAACATAAAACGGGCAATATCACTTTCTCCTCTTTTATAGTGGATATTTTCTGCTTGGGTATGAAAGATGCCAATTCTGCCTTCAACCGTTTTGAAGAAGATTATGATGAATATAGAGATGCCATATTTGGCAACAATATGAATGATGAAATGCATATTAGTTATGATTTGGCGCATAATATCATCTTCGGCGCGATAGAATATGCTAAAAATTTGGGCTTTTCACCCCATAAAGATTGGGAATTAAGCCAATTTATGCTCGAACCCAAGTCAAGCCCAACTGTAGAGAAATTAGATATTGAATTTGGGAAAGACGGCAAACCGTTTTTCATATCAGGTCCTTATGACAAGGTGGATACTGTTATCCATAAATTAGAAAAAGCTGTGGGATCTGGCAATTTTACTTTTATTGCTGGCATGCCTGATACGAATAGTGGTTTTAGTTTTTTAAACTCACCATTTAGTAGCTATGATGACGATGATTTAGAAGATGATGATGATGATAATGAAACGGAAGAAACAGATTATGAAGAAGTTAAATAGTAGTTACATCAAAAAAGCATTTGAACTTCTTGCAATAGAGTAGGCAGTTTATCTTGAATGGCTGCCCACATAATATTGTTATCAATTCTGTTGTATTCATGAATGACAAAATTTCTGAAATCAATTAGAAATCTTGCATCTGATATATTTATAGTAGGTTCTAATTTGAGTAGCTTATTCATTGCTTCTCCAATTATTTTTCATCAAATAATAACACTTTTGATTTTTCAACGGTTTGATTAAAATATGGATTGACATCAATTTGCAAAGCAGATTCCGTCAATAAATCAATTTTTCGATTGAGTATTTCCGCTAAATAATAGTGCAATGCCATATAATTATCCAGTATTTTACTTTGAGTTTTCTTATTGAATGACACTAAAAAATCTATATCACTCACTTCGCTAAAACGAGGAGTTGTAGCAGAGCCAAATACATAAAGCCTATTAACACCAAAGCGATGACAGGCTTCTTTTATTTGAGGCAGTTTGTCAGTTAATATACTTGGAAGAGTGTTGATTGCTATTGAAACCATGATTTTTTTCTACAAAAATAAACTTTTTTTATGAAACAAGTTTTATCAAAATTATTCGACCATAAAAAATTAAGTAAGGCGGAAGCTAAGGATATTCTCATCAATATCTCGGCTGGGAAATACAACGATGCTCAGATAGCCGCTTTCATAACCGTCTATCTCATGCGTCCGATTGCGGTGGATGAGTTGCAGGGTTTCCGCGAAGCTCTGTTGGAATTGTGCGTACCTGTTGATTTTGAAGGGGTGGATACGATTGACGTCTGCGGGACGGGTGGCGATGGTAAAAACACCTTCAATATCTCGACGCTTTCAGCTTTTGTCTTGGCTGGTGCGGGTTACAAAGTATCGAAACATGGCAACGTGGGCGTGTCTTCCAATAGTGGTTCGTCTGATGTGTTACAACATTTGGGCTCTACCTTTTCTAACGATGTGGACAAACTCAAACGCCAACTCGATAAAGCCAATATTTGCTACCTCCACGCGCCGCTTTTTCACCCTGCTTTGAAAACGGTTGGACCCATTCGGAAGCAATTGGGCGTGAAAACTTTTTTTAATATGCTCGGTCCACTGGTCAATCCGGCGCAACCGAAGTATCAACTGACAGGCGTTTTTAGTTTGGAATTGGCGCGGCTGTATCAATACATTTTTCAGCAAATGCCTGATAAAAAATATGCTATTATTCATGCCCTCGATGGCTACGATGAAGTCAGTTTGACAGGCGATTTTAAATTGAAAATGAACAGCAAAGAGGTGGTAATTTCTCCACAAAGTATTGGTTATCAATCACTTACGCCTGAAAGCCTTTTTGGTGGAGATACGGTGGAAGAAGCGGGCGTCATTTTCATGAATATACTGAGGGGGTCGGGTACGGCTGCTCAAAACGATGCTGTGGCGGTGAATGCAGGGGTAGCGATTCATTGTATCAAACCTGACACTTCGTTGGTGGATTGTATTGCGGAGGCAGATGAGGCTTTGGGCAGTGGGAAGGCTTTGAAGAGTTTTGAGAAGTTGATATCGTTAAACTAATAAAAATATAAAAATTCTAATGTCTATAAAAAAAGTAGAAACTCAAATAAAACGTCCTCCTGTTCTTTTTAATGAAACACAAGCAGTAATTAAGAAATTTAGTAAACACTTTGATGGTGATTTTATCACATATTGGGTATCCGATATGAGCCTTATAATACATGATGATGTCGTTGTTTTTTATGAAATGATGAAACAGCAAAAGCATAAGAAAACGCTGTATTTATTTATCAAAAGTGACGGTGGAAATGGACAAGCTTCTTTGCGTATAATTAATTTACTGCGTGATTATTATGAGGAAATTATAGCTTTAGTACCTTTAGATTGTGCTTCGGCTGCCACGATGTTGGTTTTAGGTGCGAATAAAATTATTATGGGTTCACCTGCATATCTTTCGGCTGTTGATACGTCGATTACACATGAACTTTCACCTGTGGATAAAGACAATGACCTTGTAAGTGTTAGTCAAGTTGAGTTAAGTCGAGTTTTGAAACTTTGGGAAGATAAAAAAGAAGAAAATAAAGACAATCCTTATAATAAACTCTATGACCACATCCATCCTCTTGTATTCGGAGCAGTTGATAGGGCAAGTTCCCTTTCGATTAAATTAACATCTGAAATTTTATCTTATCACATGGAGGATGCTGTAAAAGTTGAAAAAATCAGCAATCATTTGAATGCATCTTACCCTTCACATGGCTACCCGATTACATTTAAAGAGGCTCAAAAAATTGGTTTAAATGTTGAAAAAATGACTTCTGAAGTCAACGATTTACTTTTAGAGTTGAATATGATTTACTCTGAAATGGCGCAATTGGCTTTAACTAATTTTGATGAATTTAATTATCATGATAATGAAATTTTGAAAATCATTGAAATAAATGGTTTGCAAGCGTTTTTCCAAAAAGATAAAGATATGCATTATCGAAAAGAAGAACGGCGTTGGGTACCGATGAATGATTCAAGTTCATGGCGTAAATTGACTGAGGACTCTAAAGGAGGATATGAGGAGGCGAAGTTTTATATCAACTAATTTTACAAACAATTGATAATGAACATTTTAGATAAAATAGTAGGAAGAAAAAAGCAAGAAATTGCCGAGCGAAAGCAATCGCACCCCCTCAGTATTTTGACCCAAATGCCCGCTTTTAAAGAAGCCACTTTTAGCTTAAAAAAGGCTTTGAAGAGGGAAGGTTCAACAGGTATTATTGCTGAACACAAGCGTAAATCGCCTTCATTAGGTTGGATTCGCGAGCATTCGGATGTGCGTGAGGTCGTGACGGGTTATGCTCAGGCAGGTGCGGCAGCGTTATCAGTTTTGACAGATGCAGATTTTTTCGGGGGCTCATTTACCGATTTGACGGCTGCACGTAAGGCAGTCGAAATACCGATTTTAAGAAAAGATTTTATGATTGATGAATACCAAATTTTTGAAGCCAAAGCCTACGGTGCGGATGTTATTTTATTGATTGCAGAATGTTTAACCGTGAAAGAAGTGAAAAACTTAGCAGAATGCGCTAAAAATGTGGGTTTAGAAGTGCTCCTCGAAATGCACGATGCGGAAGGTTTGGATAAAATATGCGATGCTGTTACTTGCGTCGGCATCAACAACCGCAACCTCAAAACCTTTGAAGTGAGCCTCCAAACGAGTATGGATTTGAGTAAAATGATACCTGATAGATTTGTAAAAGTAGCCGAAAGCGGTATTTCAAACCCTCAAACGCTGCCTATACTGAGGGGGTATGGTTTTGAAGGTTTTTTGATTGGCGAGGCGTTTATGAAAGCGGATAATCCGGGGGCGGCAATAGCGGAATTCGTTTCTAAGATTAAAACGAAAATAGTATGAAAGCGTTAAAAATTAAAGTATGCGGCATGCGCGACCCATCAAATATCGTAGCAGTGAGCGCCCTCCCCATCCACTTCATGGGCTTTATTTTTTATGAAAAATCGCCGCGCTTCGTGACGCATACGCATGATATATCAGCGTGTCCTGATGATTTGACGAAAGTAGGCGTGTTTGTCGATGCTGAAATTGAATATATTTTGCATAAAATTGATCAATATGATTTGGATGCCGTGCAATTGCATGGCAGTGAGACCCCTCAGTATATCGCTGATTTTTCAACAGAATTGTGGTTAAAATTGAAATTGATGGCGAATGTTGATATCGAAATCATCAAAGCTTTTTCAGTGGATAGCGATTTTGATTTTGAAACGACGAAGCCATATTCAGAGCTGGTTAAATATTTTTTATTCGATACAAAATCGCCTCAACATGGCGGCGCAGGCATCAAATTCGATTGGTCAATTTTAGAAAAATATGATGATGATGTGCCGTTTTTATTAGCAGGAGGCATTTCTGAGCATGATGTAGAGGTGATTAAATCGTTGACAATCAATCAGTTATATGGTTTGGACTTAAATTCAAAATTTGAAATTGAACCTGCTTTAAAAGATGTGGAGAAATTAAAAACCTTCTTGGAAAAATTAGCCAAATGAACATCATTGAAATTCATAATCTGACTGCTCAACGCCGAGATAAAATTGTATTCGAGAACATCAATTGGACACTTCGACCCGATGAAAATTGGGCAATAGTCGGCAAAACGGGTGCGGGCAAAACGAGTTTTATTGACCTTTTGATGGGTAAAATGACGGTTCGCGCAGGGACAATGACCTATCCTTTTTTGCACTCAAAAGCGATTCAAGAGAAGGGCTATTTCAGATTAGCAGAATATGTGGCGGTCGTGCGTTTTAATATTTCACTGATTAATTATGCCAATTTTTACTACCAACAGAGGTATTATTCATCTGAAAATGAAGGTGTTCAAACAGTTAGAGATTTTCTGAATACTGATGATATAAATATGCTTAACTTATTGAAAATCAATGACTTACTCGATTTAGAACTCAATAAATTATCGAATGGGCAAACTCGTAAAATGTACTTAGCCAAAGCTCTTTTACGCCAGCCAAAGTTATTAATTTTAGATAACCCTTTTTTAGGATTGGACGTTGAAGCACGCCTTATTTTACAAAACATTATCAATAGGCTAATTACTGAGGGGTATCATATTATCGTCATTTGTAATTATGAACATGAAGTGCCTGCGGGTATTCATAAAAAGCTGTTGATTGATAATTTTAAAATTAGTGAAATTAATGAATATGCTCTCGCAAGCCCTCAAAATATCACTGATACTCCCGAAGGGATGAATGAAGGGGTACATTTTGACGAAAAGCATTTTCCGACGCCACCTACTGCCAGTTTTGGATATGCCATAAATTTGAAAAATGTAACGGTTCGATATGATGAAAAAATTGTTTTAGATAATATCAATTGGTCTGTAAAAAGCGGTGAAAAATGGGCATTATTGGGCGGCAATGGTTCGGGCAAATCCACATTGTTGAGCTTGGTTTTTGGTGATAATCCTCAAGCCTATTGCAATGAAGTCTATGTTTTTGATAGAAAAAGAGGGGATGGCATGAGTATTTGGGATATAAAAAAGCGGATTGGTTTCGTATCGCCTGAGTTGCATTTGTATTTCTCAAAGCATATCGCCAATTTTACGCTCGTTACTGAGGGGGTCGCGGAGAGAGCAGATTTTGCTAACCATTTATTTGATTTTTATGGGATTAATGCCCTCAAAAATCAAGATTTTCAACAGACTTCGATGGGCGAACAAAGGCTTATTTTACTCCTAAAAGCCCTTGTTCAAAACCCCGAATTGCTGATTTTAGACGAGCCATTTCAAGGCATGGATATAGCGGTGATAGAAAAATCAAAACGATTAATCAATGATTTTTGTAAGCATCGAACTTTGATTATTGTTACGCATTATAAAGAGGAGATTCCGACTTGCGTGAATATTTTTTTTAATTTGAATAGCGGTGTAAGTATTTGATAATCAATGATTTGTAATTTAAAAAAATGAGAAATTTAATTATAATTTTGATACTAACAATAATTTTTGCAGCTTGTAAAAATGAAAACAATAAGGCCATTTTAAAGGAAAAATTAAGCGATGACAAAGTTTTCAATTTATCAGAACATTATTCAAAATTTAAACTTCATGATGTCAATTATTTTGAAATTAGAAGCTCAAAAAAGCAAGGAGAATTAATAAAGTTGGATAGTGTGAGTTGGAAAAAAGTATGGCAAGATTCGCTTGAGTTTTCTCATTATGATGCGTGTTATTTTTATTCAACTTTTAAAGATTCGTCAAAAATTACAATACTTCAAGAAAAGGAAGATTGGAATTCAACTGTTATTTGGTATTTAATTTATGATAAAAATGGTAAATTAAAATTCAAGGAAGCATTAGCAATAGAAGGCTTAGATGGTGGGGATTATTGGAATACTACCGCTAAATTTATTAAAGAAAATCAATGGATTTCTACGACTATATCTTCAAGCACTGACTTTGATAATCATAAAATAGATGTAGATGATAGTACCGTTACAAAATATACTATTTTACCTAATTTTTTAGTTAAATCTGACTCGATTTCAAAATAAAATAAAATTAATTACCAATAAAATGACAGAGACATTAGACATTCCAGAAGACAAAATAACAGGCAAATATCAGCCCGATGCAGCCGGTTTTTATGGCGATTTTGGGGGTGCATTTATTCCCGAAATGCTCTATCATAATGTGGAGACATTGCGTAAAAACTACTTGAAAATCATCCATTCTAAGGATTTTCAAAAGCAATTTAAGTCGCTTTTGGCGGATTATGTCGGCAGACCAACACCTTTATATTTAGCGGAAAGATTATCGAAAAAGTACGGCTGTACTATTTATTTGAAGCGCGAAGATTTATGCCATACAGGTGCTCACAAGGTCAATAATACCATTGGTCAAATCCTCGTGGCTCAGCGGTTGGGCAAAACGCGTATCATTGCCGAAACGGGCGCAGGGCAACACGGCGTAGCAACAGCAACGGTTTGCGCTTTGATGGGCATTGAGTGTGTGGTGTTTATGGGTTCGGTAGATATTGAACGCCAAGCACCCAATGTGGCGCGTATGAAAATGCTTGGTGCAACGGTTGTTCCGGCAACTTCGGGCAGCCAGACTTTGAAAGATGCGACGAATGAAGCCATCCGCGAGTGGATAAATCGCCCTGAAGATACACATTATATTATCGGTTCGGTGGTGGGTCCGCATCCTTATCCCGATATGGTGGCGCGGTTTCAATCGGTTATTTCTGCTGAAATTAAGAAACAATTGAAAGCAAAAACGGGCAATCCGAATCCCGATTATGTCGTCGCTTGCGTAGGCGGTGGCTCCAATGCGGCGGGTGCATTTTATCATTTCCTCGATACCCCCTCAGTAAAATTGGTCGCTGTGGAGGCGGCAGGCGAGGGGATTCACTCGGGGAAGTCAGCAGCCACGTCTGTTTTAGGTACGATGGGCGTCATTCATGGTTCAAAAACGCTATTAATGCAAACGGCTGATGGTCAAATTGTGGAGCCACATTCTATTTCCGCAGGTTTGGATTATCCTGGCATCGGACCACTTCATGCACATTTGATTCAGTCAGGTAGGGCATTGGCAGTGAGCATCACGGACGCTGAATCCCTCGAATCCGCTCTTGAACTCTCTCGTATTGAGGGGATTATCCCTGCGCTCGAATCGGCTCATGCTTTTGCAGCCTTGAATCATATGACATTTAAAAAAGATGATGTGGTAGTGGTGAATTTATCGGGCAGAGGCGATAAAGATTTGGCAACTTATATGAAGGCGTTTGGATTTTGATAGTGAAAAGTGAATAATGAAAAGTGAAAAGCACAATGCACCGGAGGTGCATAATGTCGGTAGAAAAAAAAGTGAAAAATTGTCGATATGTGTAAAATGTTGAAAATTATAGTTTTATTATAATTTTAGATAAAATACTGAGGGGGGTAACTATAAACTTAAATCCAAAATTATGGAGACAAAATATGCTATACTCGCAAAAAGAATGGCTTTATGGTCAGGTGTATTAGCCTTTGTACTTTTCCTTTGGATATTGAAAACCTTTTTGCAAAAACCGATATATGAGCAACAATTGGGCTGTGGTACAAATGATTCCTTGCCTATTTTGACAGATAATGTCAGCAAAGGCAAAATGCTTTTTAATAATAACTGTGCGACTTGTCATAATAAGAATATGAGAGATAAATTGACAGGTCCGGGTTTAGATGATTGGCATAGCTACTTAAAAGATGAAAATGAGATGCTACTTTTTTTACATAATTCAAAAGCATATTTAAAAGAAAATAAGCTGTTGAGAAAAAAGTTGAAAGAGTTTGAAGGAACTGAATGTACAGCTTTTCCCAATTTAAACTTAGAAGATGTTAAAGCTATTATTGCTTATATTGATGAAAGACATTTTAACCGTAATTCGCTAAGATATTGATTTTCAACTATTTACCTTTATTTTATGTATTTAATATCAACAGAACAAGCCCTTGAACACGTCCACCAATTTAAAAATCGGACGCTGCCCAAAGATGAGTGGACGCATGAAATGCACCTCATCGTCGGCTTGTATATGTTTTCAAATTATAAAGAAAATGCACTTGGCAAGATGCGAGAAGGCATTAGGCAATACAACGAAGTGGTGGGGACAATCAACTCCGATACCAGCGGCTACCATGAAACCATGACAGTCTTTTGGCTTTGGCAAATCAAGCAATTTTGTGAATCCATCGGTCGATTTAGCTTTGATGAAGCCACGATAGACGAGTTGCTTTTTGATGAAAAATATGCGAATCGAAATAGCTTTTTAGAATTTTACTCAAAAGAAAATATGATGTCAACTCAAGCAAGGCGTAAATTTGTAACGCCTAATTTGAAGGAAATAGCAGGCGTAAATTATTTCATAAATGCTTGATAATCAATTATTTACAAAAAAAATTAACTCATAATTCATAACTCATAATTTATAACTATTATAAATGAAACCCAATATTATTTTTGAAGATGAGCACATCGTGGTGGTGAATAAACCGGCTGAATTGCTGACCATTCCTGATAGAATTGACCCGTTGAAGCCGAGCCTTTATGCGGCGTTGAATCAAGTGTATGGTAAGGTATTTATAGTACATCGGTTGGATAGAGAAACTTCGGGGATTTTGATATTTGCCAAAACGGCGGAAGCACATCGCCATTTATCCATGCAATTTGAAAATCACCAAACATCGAAAATATACCTCGCTTTGCTGGATGGTGTGCTTCACGTTGAGGAAGGCGAAATCAATAAACCCATCGCGACACACTCTTCCGTAGCGGGTAAAATGGTGATTGCCAAACGTGGAAAAGAGTCGTTGACACTCTATAAAGTCCTTGAAAAATTCAAGCATTTTACATACGTGGAAGCCACTATCAAAACGGGTCGGCAACATCAGATTCGGGTGCATTTTCAAAGCATTGGCTACCCGTTGGCGGTGGATGCTTTGTATGGGCGCAAAGCAGCACTTTTATTATCTGAAATAAAATCCAAGCGGTTCAACATCAGTAAATTTGAAGAAGAGCGTCCGATTATGAGCCGCACGACCTTGCATGCCTATAAATTAACGTTTCAACATCCCGTTACCCATGAAATTATGAGCTTTGAAGCGGAAATGCCTAAGGATTTTAGTGCTTTGTTGAGTCAGTTGAGGAAGTGGGGAGGAACATAGGTAATGAGTAATTTTTGATGGGTAATAAGTAATGGGTAATAAGTAATGGGCGTTACCCATTACCCATTACTCATCACCCATGTTTCTCCCCTCAGTATAAAACACATTTTTAAGCCCTCAAGCACTTTGTTGTGTTTGGGGGCTTTGTAATTTTTGCCCATTTAAAAGATAAAACTCACCGTTTATACAATAATGCCTACCATTCGTACAGTCACTCTTTGTTTATTATAAATAATTACATATATTTGCATTAACAATTTAAGAAACTTAGTTGTTAATCTGACCTGTATCAATTCTAAGAAACCAAAGTGCACGACTCATCCAAATATAGACACATCTGCTACCGATTTTAAAACTATTATTCTTTCATTTTAACTATCTAAAACTCGATGACAAGAGCAGAACTCGATGCCCTCAGAGCAGAGTATCTTACCCAAGTACCCGCTGATTTTATTCGCGGTGCATTTTTTTCTAAAGCCCAATTGGAAGCCCTTTTAAGCAAACACGCCGATTGTTCAGGGCTTTTTTTCTACATTATCCCGAACACCAGCGGCGCCAGCAAATTCACGATGTATTCAGAACCTTTTAATCCCATGAAGCAACGCTATCCTGAACTACCGAGTGAATCATCGGATGTGAACACAAGAGGCTTGGATGAAGATGGTGCTTCTTTTGATTGTTGTCCACCAGATAATAACTGCCCACCAGGCAATAATTAATAGGAATAAAAAAAACCTAACAAGCAAAAGTTTGTTAGGTTTTTTTTATTATTGCATCTTTCTGTTATTTTGATAACTGCGGATAGCAATGTTTATACTAAAACGACCAATCTTTTTACTCTTCCTTTTCTATTATATAAATAGGCTGTCTGTTCATGCCCAGCTTCAAAATAGCTATTCTTTCAATCGATATGATGCTGAGGATGGTCTGATTAATGAATACAATACCTTTTTTTTTACAGATTCTCGCGGTTTTTTATGGATTAGCTCTACCAATGGATTAAATCGGTTTGATGGACAGCGCGCTAAAAAGTACGTACATAGAGAAAACGATTCCACTTCACTTGTTGATAATAATATTCAAAGCTCTTTAGTTGAGGATGAAAATGGCGATATTTGGTTTTGCACTTTAGAAGCTATACATTGTTATAGGCGTTCAAAAGACGCTTTCGACCACTATTGGATTGAAAAAGATGGAAAAAAAATTGAAAATAATTATTATATCTTTCATTTAGATAAAGAAGGTTATCTATGGCTTCGGGTACGTAGTTGGAGTAATAAGCCTTTATTATATAAATTCAATACACGTGAAAATAGTCAGGGAAAAAATGATTACTTCCAAGTATCTGAATTCAATGGTTTTCGCTCACAAGTTTATAATTTAGGGCAAAATAATTTACTCTATTCTTATCCAAGTCTTTCAGGTTATGGCTTTGTTGAATATGTTTTTACCCCCCTCAGTAAAACACCTCTTTCTTATGAATATTTCACCGATACAGACAAAGACATTTTCAAAAAGAAGCTAAAGATTCGAGCCGTTTCATTTGACAATGAGGAAAATATTTGGTTAGCCACTGATATTGGTTTGGTTTTGATGAATCGTAAAAATAAATCTTACCGAATATTTGATACTTTTAAAGGAGTCGCTCTAAAAAATACCCTTGCTATGGTTTCATGGAGAGAGAATAGTTTGATTCTTTCGACAGAAAAAGAAGGTGTTTTCTTTTTTGATAAAGTAAAAAAAGAATTTTATTATAATTTTAGACAAGACAATGCTTCCGACAATAGTAATGGTTTGTGTTCAAATAAATTCACCAGTCTCTATATCGATACTCTTGAAAATCTATGGTTATCCAGTTGGGACAATTCCTGCATGAGTCATATCAATTTAAAAAAGATAAAATTTGCATCTTTAGAAATTTCTGAAAATTTAAAAAATAACCGTTTTCAAGCAGTTGCAGAAGATAAATTCGGAAATACTTGGGTGGGTTGTCAAGAAGGTGATGTTATGGTTTATGATAAAAATAGAAAATTTATCAAAAATTATGATGCTTCATTATTTCCTGAAAAAAGAATTAGAAAAATATTAGCCGATGATAAAGGAAGAGTTTGGACATTCACTGACCATCAACTTTTTAACTTTGATAAATCTAAAGATAAAATCCAAACTATCATTGTTGCTAAAGATTTTCAAATCAATGATATTATTCAATTAAAAGATAAAAGACTGCTCTTTACTACATCGCAAGGAATTTATGAAATTAAAGAGAACAGTTTAGGATTCTATGTAGAGAAATTTAAGCAAATACCCCCTCAGTATGTGGATGCCTCAATGAGTGAAATCTTTCAAGATGCTCGTCAAAATGTTTATATACATTATGATAATACTAATCTTCATGTATTTAAACTAAACAATAAAGCATTTGAATTTCAACAAGATATAAAGGTAAGTGATGAAATATATAGTTTTTATGAAAAAAAGGATACATTATGGATAGGTGGTAATAAAGGTTTATGGAAAGTCTATTTAACGACTAATAATACATATCAAACTGAATTGGTTCAACCTATTAGTTTTATTTATGATATTCAAGAAGATAAAAAAGGTCAATTGTGGCTTGTTTCCGACAATAGTTTATATCGTTTTAATCCTTTGACGAATCAAATTAAGAAATTTACAGCTTCCGATGGTATTAAATCTAAGTTTGTTTGTAGAATTATGCAAGCTTCTACTGGCGAAATGTGGTTAACGGGCTTAAATAATATCAATATTTTTCGCCCTGAGGAGATTGTGGATTATGACAATCCGCCCATCGTGCAAATCACAGGTATTAGGATTAATGATTCAGCTTATACAAGACAAGGGGAAGTTTCTGAGATAAAAAATATGACCCTCAGCTATCAGGATAATACGATTGACCTTGAATTTGTAGCCATAGAATTCGGTGATTCGCCTTCCAATATCGTCAAATTTAGATTAGATAACCTCGATGCGGAAGGTAAATGGTTTGAAATGCCGAATATCAAACCGCGTTTTACTTATTATAAACTACCGCCGGGTACTTACACTTTTCGAATAAAGGGCTATAATTCGGATGGTGTTGAGAGCCGCGCTGATAAAACATTGACTATACGCATATTGCCGCCCTGGTATTTGACTTGGTGGGCAATTACACTGTGGGTCTTGATTGCTTTAGGTCTTATTTATGCTTTTGTACAATGGCGTTTATATGTGTTGAAAAAGAGAGAGGAATTTAAACAGAAAATCCTTCAAACGGAAATGAAAGCCCTGCGCGCGCAGATGGATCCGCATTTTCTTTTCAATACCATGAACTCTATCAATGCCTTTATTTTGAAAAATGACAGAATGAAAGCGAGCCGTTTTTTAACGGATTTCTCTCATTTGATTCGTAAAATCCTTGATTTTTCTAAGGAAGAGACCATTTCGCTTGAAAAAGAGGAGGAAATACTGAGGGGGTATCTCGAAATGGAAGCCATGCGTTTTGACAATAATTTTGATTACGATATTACCATCGACGATGCGCTCGACCCATGGGATACGCAAGTGCCGACCATGATTTTGCAACCATTTATTGAAAATGCCATACTGCATGGTATCCGACATAAAACTGAGGGGCGAGGCAATATCCAAATTCGTTTCGTACCGGATGGCACTGAGTTTTTCAAATGCATCTTAGAAGACAACGGCATCGGTAGGCAAAAAGCTGCCGAAATCAATAAAAATGTCCGTCAGAAATCCCATGTTTCAAAAGGCATGAGCATCACCAATGACCGTATCGATATTTTAAATCATCAACGCGCTAAGAAAACCGAGCTACTTGTTGAAGATTTATACACACCTGAACGCCAAGCCTGTGGCACCCGCGTCACTATCCGAATTCCAGTTTTTTAAGAAAAATGTAAATGCCTTGTCGATTTATTTTTTTATTCCTAAAAAATCACGCATTTTTGTAAAAATTAATACATGTCATTTAAACCTGTTACGCTATGTTTCTGATTTGCATAAAATGTAAGAAACCGACAGATGTCACCTACTCTCTATGAAAGCAATTATTATTGACGATGAGTTGTCAGCGCGAACGGCGTTGGGCGAACTGCTAAAAGAATATTTTCCAAACCTTGTTCAAGTGGTGGAATATTGCGACAATCCTGCAGCGGGTGCGGAGGCTATCCGCGCACACAAGCCTGATGTCGTCTTTTTAGATGTAGAAATGCCTGAACAAACGGGTTTTGAAATGTTGAAAGGTTTAGGATTTCCTGAAATTGATTTTCATGTCATTTTCAGCACCGCGCATAGTCATTATGCTGTACAGGCTTTTCGATTCAGTGCCGTTGATTTTTTGCTCAAACCTGTTAGAATTGAGCAATTGATTGAGGCAGTTATGAAGGTTAAAGAAAATATTGTCCGCAATTTTCGCGAATTGGATATTGAAAAATACAAGGCATTATTGGATAATATCGTCAAAGAAGAAGATAGAACCAATTACTCAAACCGTCGGATTGTATTACCTACTGCTGATGGTACGCTGTTTGTGGATTCCGACGACATTTTAAGGCTTGAAGCCGATGGCAATTATACAACCCTTTATTTTTTGAGTCAAAAACCCATTTTCCTCGCGCGGAAATTGGGCGACTTTGACGACACTAATCCATTCTTGAGGGTACATCGTTCGTTCAGCGTTAACCCGAAGCATGTCGTGAAACTGATAAAAACAGATGGGCTCCATCACTTAGTCCTGCGTGATGGCTCATCAGTAGAAGTTGCACGCAGCAAAAAAGATGATGTGCAGAAATTCTTTAAAGATTTTTTTGAAAATTAAGGTCAATTCTCAACTTACAACTCTCAACTACAAAATGTTTTTTGTCTTATCCAAAATCCTCTATTTTATTATTCAACCCATTGTTTGGTTTGTCGGTTTTTTAGGCTTTGCTTATTTTACTAAAAATCAGCAAAAAAGACGGCGTATACTGAGGGGTCTGTTTTGGGGTGTTATTTTATTGACCAATCCTTTTCTATCCAATCGCATTTTTCATGCTTGGGAATATCCTGCCGTATCGATGCAAAGTATGAGTGATACTTTTGATGTCGGCATTGTGCTGGGAGGATTCAGCTCATTTAATGTATATCCCTCTACCGACCGTTTGAATTTTAACTCCTCAGTCAATCGGCTCACTGATGCTGTTGTATTATATAAAAAAGGATTGTTGAAAAAACTATTAATTACAGGAGGCGATGGTAGATTGGTTGGCAAATCAATGAATGAAGCGGACGCCACTCTTACTTATTTAATGAATATGGGTATTGCTCAAAATGACATACTTATTGAAAATAATGCTAAAAATACAAGGGAAAATGCCGTTTTTTCTAAAGTTTTATTAGAAAAAAACGGTTTTGGAAATGCTCAATGCCTGTTGATTACTTCTTCATTTCATATGAGACGCTCGATGGGTTGCTTCAAAAAAGTAGGTATTCATTTTCAACCATTCCCTGCTCATTTTATAGCTGAGAAATTGGAATGGAATGCCTCAAGCACGTTTATGCCCGACAACAGAGCCTTTTGGAATTGGGAAATATTTATTAAAGAATGGGTAGGGTATGGGGTATATTGGTTGCAAGGGTATATTTGAAAAGGTAAAACAAAAATCGCATAAAATATTATTTATCAATGTTTTATGCGATTTTTGTTTTAATCAAAAAAGTTATTACCCATCTTTCTATTTATTATCTAGGGCTTTCTTATAAAAACTTAGCCTTCAAAAAGAATTTTTCTAGTTCCTTGAAATCTTCTGCAAAATCTTCAAATTGAGCAACCATATTTTTAGG
>JAYUUR010000645.1:0-6983 GCA_043754475.1 Saprospiraceae bacterium
CCCAAATGTTATGCTTATTTGTTAGCAGAAAAAGAGAGTTTAATGTCGAGAGATAAAGGTAAAGTTGTCTTTGAACCTTTTTATGTTTGGGGAAGAACACAAGGATTGACGAAATTAGGCAAAAGAATTTTGACACCCACTTTTAGCCAAAAACCTCGTTTCATTTTAATAGAACAGGAAGATGCTTTTTTCACAAATGGATATGGTTTATTTTTTAGAGAACAAAAAAACAGTTTTTCATTATTTGCAGAAGAAGTTGAACCTATAACCAAAGTTGAAAATATTGATGTTGTACAAAAAATTTTAAATTCAATAGTCATGCACTATTACGTTAAGAAAACGAGTGTTTCTATTGAAGGAGGCTATCCTTGCTATCAAAAGAATTTTATAGAGAATTTTACAATACCAAAATTTACACAAGAAGATATTAATATAATCCGTACACTAAATAAAGTTCAAGATATTGACGATTTTTTAATTAGCAAGTATCAACTGAATTTACCAATTCCAAATCTTGTTGAATAGATTTGGAGTAAATCCGTAATAAAAGTTGGAAAATTCAACTTCTCTATTGTGGCTACGGAGTTTTCGGGAAGTAAATTATCTTTTTTTAGTTCGGCATTTGTATTATAAATTTTGGGGATTTTTTGACTGAAATCAACAATTAGCAAACATACTCTTTCATATTTATAGTGATCAGTTTTGGTATCAATTCTGTCATTTACGGCACTAAAAGAGAGTAGGTATTTTTCAATATGGCTACTCACATTTTTCAAGTTTTTGTATTTCACTTTCTTATTATTGGCTTCGTTGCTGTCATATTCGTTGACAGAAATCATATAGAATTCTCCTAAAACCATTTTAGGACAACGCAAATGCAAATTCAAAGCTTCTGCAAAAGTTCTTTCATACAGAGTATCAAAGTTTTTAGCGGAACTACTCAACTGGCTTCGTACATTTATTGTTAAAGTCTGTTCTGTAAAGTCAAATCCGAAATCATCAGTTTGACCATATAAAATTCCTTGGAAATTTAGAATTTCATCAACCTTCTTTAGATGATTGGGCGTAACAGAAACATCTTGGTTTTTTCGTTTGAAAAACCCCGCCAACGCTAATTCACCGTGACTGTCTCCAAGTTTTGGGCTTATCAAATCAGCTCGAACTTTGTTTTTAATAAGTTCAGATTTAACGACATCGTGGAGTAATTTTATAGGCTTTTGACTACGAATTAAGTTGTTTTTGCCATCTGTACCGTTTTTTTGTATAGCGGTTTCGACAGAGTTTTTTATTTCGTTAATTGCGTCCTGTAGATTTATCAAATTCATCATAATTAAAAAATTCTTTAAGCGTTACATGAAGTGCTGTTGCAATTTTCTCAATGTTTACAATAGAAACATTCCGACTGCCATTTTCAATGGAGGCGATGTAACTTCTATCCAAATCAGAAGAATAAGCCAAATCTTTTTGAGACATAGACGATAACTCACGCAATTGCCTAATCCTTTGACCAATTTTTACTTTAACATTCATAAGCGCAAAATTCGTGATTTGTGGACTATAAATCAAAGACTATAAGTAACACTTGAAAATAAATGTAATGGTGGCTTCATGGCAAAATACTGAGGGGGGTAATCCAACTGGACTTTGACAGAAACAAAACTGGATGTTGACAAAAAAATGCACAATTACGTGTTGAAGAAAAAAAATAAAAAATAAAAAAAAGGCAGCACCGAACAAATAAGCCTGTAGTGGCGCGAGTAGCCCACGACAGGCTTGTGTTGAACGAAGCCGACGTCCAACCAAAGTACAAAACCCAAAGGCAAGCCTTATCTATGGGTTTTCAATATTTTATAACATTTCTTATCCAAGCCCTGTCTGAGTGCCTTTTAACTCAAACAGGGCTTTTTTCATGATGACTATTATATTTTGAGAAAAAGTAAAATATTCTGTAAAAACCTTACTTTGTAAAAAGTAAAAAGCCTTGTAAGATAATTTTTATGAGGCTTTTTTTACTTATCTTTGCATAAAATTTAAAGGTTATGAAATTTGTAGATATAAAAAATGACATCGCCTTTCGTAAGATTTTTGGCAATGATAAAAAAAAGGAGATATTGATTTCCTTTCTAAATGCTATTTTGCATTTAGAGGGTGATAAACGTATTCAATCAATCACTATTGTCAATCCTTTTCAGATGCCTATCTTGCCTAACATGAAAACATCGATTATTGATGTTAAGGCAACAGATTTTAGAGGTAACACTTTTATCATTGAGATGCAAGTAGCTGATATTATCGGTATGGACAAGCGTTTGCTGTATTATACAAGTAAAGAATACAGCCAACAAATCGTAAGCGGTGAAAAATATACAGAACTCAATCCTGTTATTTTCATTGGCATATTTGACTTCCCTTTTACTGAGGGGGAGGCTTATTTTTCACATCATGCTATTTGCAATGTTGAGACAAAAGAACGTGTCATTAAAGACATGGATTTTTATTTTTTAGAGAGAAACCACAAACAAGCGGGAATCATGGTATTGAAAAACAATTGAGACGGCAAAGCGACCATACAATCCACCAAACAGTTGTCGGCTTCAACCATGTTTCTGCGAATATCACCTTCGCCACCCGAATTGCTGTTCATACTACCGTTTGCCAAAACAATACCTGCCGTTCCGCGAGGACTCAATTTGTGGACAAAATGCTGCAACCATGCATAGTTGGCATTGCCTGTCGGTGGCACACCGTATTGCCAGCGAATATCGTCGCGCAATTGTTCCCCACTCCAATCACTGATATTAAAAGGTGGATTTGCCATCACGAAATCCGCTTTGAGGTCTTTGTGCTTATCATCCAAAAACGTATCCCCGAGTTCAATTTTCGCATCTATACCTCGAATAGCAAGGTTCATTTTCGCCAAACGCAAAGTCGTAGGGTTACTCTCTTGTCCAAATATGGAGAGGTTTCTAATATTGCCTTGATGTTTAGTCACGAACTTTTCGCTTTGTACGAACATGCCGCCGCTACCACAACAACCATCATAAACCCGTCCATTATAAGGTTCGAGCATAGCGACCAATATCTTGACAATACTCGGCGGCGTATAAAACTGCCCACCGCTTTTACCTTCTGCATCCGCAAATTGTCCTAAGAAATATTCATATACTCGACCCAATAAATCTTTTGCTTGATGCCCTTCTTGACTAAAACCAATCGTGCCAATCAAGTCAATCAATTCGCCCAAACGTTGTTTGTTCAAATCGGGGTCGGCATATATTTTTGGCAGAACGCCTTTCAGATTGCTGTTGATGCGCTCAATGGCATCCATCGCTTCATCTAAGAATTTACCAATTTCAGGTTGTTTTGCTCGTGCTTGCAAATAATCCCACCTTGCCTTTTCGGGAACGAAAAAAACATTTTGCGCCGCGTATTCGTCCGCATCTTCGGGGTCTGCACCTTCATATTCACCTTCCCCCCTCAGTAAAAGCGCGTGTAAATCATTGAACGCATCAGAAATGTATTTCAAAAAAATGAGACCTAAAACGACGTGCTTGTATTCGGCAGCGTCCATATTGCTCCGCATCTTGTCGGCAGCCGCCCAAAGGGTTTTTTCTAAATCTTTAATATCTGTCATAAATTGTTTTAGATTGAATTACATAGTTCTAAACATATTGCAAAAAAACTAATAATACAGCAAACTTCAAAACAAATGACTATAACAATCAAAACAAAAGAGATTCTATGAGGAAAGTTTTTATTGGAAGGTAGGGAATTGTGAGTAAGTGCCTTATAAATATTGCTTAATACTGAGGGGTGCTTGCAATATTTAAAGATAATAAAAAGCCTGTGGTGCAACATGAATAATTTGTACTTTTGAACTTTGATTATTCAAATACTCTCTTTTTTATGAAAAAACGTTATCCGCGTACGCTATCATCAGGCGCAAACAATACCGTCATCGCCCTTTCAGATACAGAAGTTGGGAAAATATTTACAGGCGATACACGCTCAGATATAGGTTCTGAATCGCTTAAATTACAGTTCGCCAACAAGGTAAATGGTTTACTTGTCCGTTTTATACGGCTCGATGAACTCAATGACGAAGCCGAAATGTTGGTTATGGAAAGGCTTTATCCAATGGATTTTCGGGCTTATGAATATGAACGCCGTGAATTGTGGTTGGATGTTTTTGAAGATGAATTGCGTCAGTTACATAAAAATGGCTTTGTTCACAGAGATTTACGTCGCCCTTCTGATATGCCGGGACTCTCGTTCGATAATATTTTTTTAACACCCACAGGACTTCGTTTGATAGATGTGGGTATTTCAGCCCTACTTGAGCAAGTAGGGGAACGCTTATTCAATCGCTTTGTGCAACAAGAATTGACAGAGTTTGAGCAATTCCGTTTATTCTTTTTGGCTCGGTGAATATCAGTTAGACATTCCTTCCATTTCCTCTTCCTCCTCCATATCCGGCTCTAAGTAAGAAGCGTAGCGCAAAGGCTTGACAGGTTTCCTCACCCGAGGCGGTAGTGCTGTGTTTTTGCCTGTTTGTACCACCCAGAAGTTGCGCCAGTGGACGTATGATCTTTCCAAACTTTGAGCGGCGGATAGAGCATATTCTTGGGTAGGATATGTTTTGCGCTTGAAAAGTCGGCAAATCATGATTTTGTCATCTTCCAAATCCCAATGCGCTAATTCTGTCACACGGCGTAGGTCGTATTTACTCCCATACCACTTCGGAAAGTTCATGGAGCTACCGAAATGGACTTCTTCTTTGGTTTGATTAAAACTTTTATAGACCACATAGGTTGGTGGCTTCGGTTCTCTTTTGACTCTTTTTTTCTTCCTTTTTGCCATGATATACAATTTTAAATTTATATACGCTTCATCAATAACTTTGTTTCATGACTTTTTTTCTACACAAAGGAAAGGCGATGATACCCCTCAGTATCATCGCCCTTTCTTTGTTTCTTGAACTTAAATTTTATAAAACCCTGCGCATCTACCGCCTATTATTCTCTAAAAACAAAGTCAGTTTATCCATCGCAGCCCCTAAAACCTCTACACTCGGCAAAAAGACAATGCGGAAATGGTCTTTGGTCGGATAGTTGAAGCCGTTGCCAGACACCACTAAGATATGGTGTTCTTCTAATAAACCCAGTATGAACGCATCGTCATCTTTAAACACAAATTGTTTCAAATCTATCTTAGGAAATAAATACATTGCACCTTTAGGTCGCACGCAAGTCACGCCAGGGATAGCGGTGAGTTTTTCATGGCACATTTCCATTTGTTTATAGAGCCTACCAGTCGGTATCACCAAATCATGAATACTTTGGTAGCCGCCTAAAGCGGTTTGAATACCATATTGAGCGATGACATTGGCACAAAGGCGTATGCTCGCTAAAAATGTCAACCCCTCAGTATATGACTTTGCCCGATGCTTCGCGCCACTCAATATCAACCAACCACCTCGAAAACCCGCAGCCCGATAGTTTTTGGATAAACCGCCCATTGTAACCGCCAGCGTATTTTCTACCATCGGGGCAACTGAGTGGTGTACCGCACCATCGTACAATATTTTATCGTAAATTTCATCTGAAAACAATATTAAACCGTTGGCTTCAGCAATTTTGACGATGCCTTCTACGATTTCACGGTCATAAACAGCCCCCGTTGGATTATTCGGATTGATGAGAACGATGGCTTTTGTTCGACTTGTAATTTTCGATTCAATGTCTTTGAGGTCGGGATTCCAATCGCTTTTTTCATCACATATATAATGTACAGGCTTGCCGCCGCATAAGCCTACAGCAGCCGTCCACAAAGGGTAATCGGGCGTGGGTATCAATACTTCATCCCCTTCATTGAGCAGGGCTTGCATGCACATCACAATCAACTCACTCACGCCATTGCCAATATAAATGTCCTCAATCTGCGTATTTCTGACGCCGATGCTTTGATAATATTGCATCACCGCTTTCCGCGCGGCGAATAAACCCCTCGAATCGGCATAGCCTTGTGCTTCACGGATATTAGAAATGATGTCGTGGACAATTTCATCGGGCGTATCGAAACCGAAAGCAGCAGGATTGCCGATGTTCAGATTGGTAATTTTAAAGCCTTGTTGTTGTAGAAATAAAGCGCGTTCGTAGATGGGTCCTCTTATTTCGTAGCGGAGGCTGCCTAAGCGATGGCTCTTTTCAAATTGTTTTGCAGAATGTGGCATACTGATTAATTACATTTATGACACATATTTTATTTTTTACACATAGTTAACATAGAACACATAGAAAAACTATGTGTTCTATGTTAACTATGTGTAAAAAATAAAATATGTGGTAAAAAATACTAAAAATGCGTCATTTTCTTTACTAAAATCCCTTTATCGGTCTCTATTTTCAAAAAAATGAGGCTGGTACTGAGGGGGGGTAAATCGGCGACAAGATATTCATTTTCGATGGCATCGAAGCGTTTTGTATAGAAAATTCTGCCATCGGCGTACATTAATTCTATTTTGAGAATCTTATGCGCTTGGTTTTTATTGTTGATGATAAAATAATTGGAGAATGGATTTGGGTATGTAATCAACTCACTTTGTGCAATAATAGGGGCAATAGCACTTGATTTATCCAATCTAACGCAATAATCCTCCACCTCTCCACCATCAAAAACTTCGCAATTTTGAGGTGGCGTACCCAATGCTCCAACGAATTTCATCGCCACGCGCATACGGGTGACCCCCTCAGTAATATTGGACGGAATGAGGATTGAATCGCTTTTAACAATAGAATTAAACTTTGTCACTTCCCATATTTGCTCGCCTACATCGTCAAAATCACCATCACCGTTGTAGTCAATCCAAACACGTAAACCTTCGTTGAACGAAGGTCCAGCAAATGCTGGTTTTAGAGCCAATTGATACTTTTTACCTGCTCTCAAAACGGTGGCAATTGTATCAAATTTAATGTAACCACCAT
>JAYUUR010000646.1:0-2369 GCA_043754475.1 Saprospiraceae bacterium
GGAAATCGGTCTTTCATAAAGCAATCACCTGTATGTACCACATTGCTTTTGGGCATATAAAATATAGCATCCCCGTCAGTATGAGCATTATCTACATGAAATATCAACACATCTTCAGTGTTTAAATACAAATTCATCCCCTCAGTATATGTAATAATCGGCAAGGCTTCCGTCGGTTCAACTTTAGGCGTTTTACTAAATTTCACTTTAGAAGAGTCACCTGACAATCTGGCTCTGACATTGGCATGAGCGATAATAGTAGCCCCCATTTTAGCAAAATTCGCATTGCCACCCGCATGGTCGCCGTGGTGATGTGTATTAAAAAGAAATTTGACATTACCCCGATTGATGGCTTGAATGGCTGTGTTGATTCTTTCAGAAAGCGGCGCAAATTGGTCATCAATTAAAATATTGCCGTCTTTCCCCGATAACAGCATCATATTACCAGCCCCCGCCCATTGGAGCATGTGAATATGGTCTTTTATTTTAATGGTTTTAATTACAGCAGTATCCATATTTGGCTGACTGTAAATGGCAGCAATGTTGAGGCAGAAGATGCAACACAATAGTTTTAATTTCATAGGTATTGTTTTTTTAAGTAATGATTAAAATATAATTTTTTAAAATTGAAAGTTTAGTGCTTTAATTTTAGTTTGCCCCCTAACCCCCAAGGGGGAACGCTTTGGAAGAACGGGAGAGGATAGAAAAAAGGCAAATAATTAAGGAAATTCATATAAAATGCTTCAATTTTCAATACTTCCAAATCGTTCCCCCTTGGGGGTTAGGGGGCAAACAAAAATCACCCATCACCCATCACCCATCACCCATATTTCAAAGTCTCGGTGTCACAGGCTTCATCGGCTTATCAAAAGTCTGCGCCCCTTGTACTTTTACTTTGCGTTTATACACTTTATCTACACTGGTCGCATAAATAATATCGAAATTCGGACCGCCAAAGCAGAGGTTGGAAACCTGCCCAATGCTCGGAACAGGTATAATCGCATTCACTCGCCCCAATTGATCCAACACTTGAATACCCGAAAGCGAGGTAACATAAACTCGCCCATCTTTATCACATTTCAAGCCATCTGACCAAGCGTTTTCATCTGTATCACGAACATGAAGCCAGCCGAAACGTTGTTTATTCGTCAATTTGCCATCTGCTTGAATTTGATAGACCCACACCCAATGTGAAGCAGATTCCGTAACATACAATTGCGTTTGGTCGGGAGAAAGACAGAGACCATTGGCGAATTTGATACCTTCATCCACCACAACGCGTTCGCCATTAGGTCTGAGGAGATAGATTTTACTTGGTTTTTCTCTTCCATCGGGCTGTGTGATGTAGATATTGCCATTTTTAGCGATGAGAATATCATTCCCCACAAGGCTATCCGCTAAAACAGTCGCCTTTAATTGTTTATCATAGCTAATTACCTGTTTGACCGAACAACCCCAACCACTTGTTATCGTAATCATTTGACCATCAGATGAAAAGGATGTACCACTGGCACATTTAGAGTCAAAAGGGAGCAATTCTACTTTGCCATTTAAGCCCACTTTATAGGTTTTTGCATTTGGAATATCTTGAAAAAATACTTCCCCTGCGGCATTAGCGATGACCCCCTCAGTAAATTTATACCCTTCGCCGACCAATTCCCAACCTTTATCATCCGCTGGAAATATAGCTGTTAAAAAAGGATTTTTAGTTGTGCCTTTCGCAATAGGTTTGGGATAATCTTTCCACAACCATCGCATGGCTTCAGGGAATAAAGCTGTGCCGTGCTTGCCATTGTGTCCGCCCTCGCCCCATGTATGATTGACTTCATAGCCCGAAAATGTCAAGGCGCGTTCCATTGTTTCATTGGCTTTCCACCAATCGCCACCATATATATTGAGGTCATTTGAGCCATCTTGTAAAAAGATGCGGATGGGCTTGGGTTCATATTTTCTAATCAAAGTCGGATAACGGTCAGCACCCCTCAGTCCAACATACGTTCCAATAGCACTGAACACCCTTGAAAAGGCATCAGGTCGTTCCCAAGCCGCCGTGAAAGCACAGACTGCTCCACTGCTTGAGCCACCAATCGCTCTGTCATTCCCATTTTTAGAAAGGCGAATAGCTCGACCATCGCTCGTTTTTAATTTTTCAACTTCGGGTAGAATTTCATTTAAAATAAAACGCGCGTAAGCATCACCCAAACCATCGTATTCAAAACTGCGGTTGAATCTATCCAAAGCCGTTGCCGTATCACTTGCCCGCACACGACCGGGCATGACAAACACACCAATCGTAATCGGCATTTCTTTTTTATGGATTAAATTATCAAAAACGGTGGGTGCTTTCCACTGAATACCATCTTGATTGA
>JAYUUR010000647.1:0-2369 GCA_043754475.1 Saprospiraceae bacterium
CTTCTTCCGTCTGGCGATGGGAATTTTTGTATTATCGCTCAATACGGCAAAATCACCGTCTTCATGTTTAAGGAATTGACGGACGGCTTTAAGATTAACGATAAAAGATTGATGGGTTCTAAAAAACTCCGTCTCTTCGATATTAGAGACTAAATAATCAAATGTTCCTAAGTTTTGGGATACAACAATATGTTCTTTTTTTTCGGTAAAAACAGTTGTGTAATTACCTTCGGATTTTAGATACATAATTTCAGAAAGCGGTAAAAAATGCATTCCATGAGCCGTATTCAAGACAAGTTTTTCATGTTTAAGGTCTTTCATACTCTCAATCAGCGTTTGCAGTTGTTTATGAAAATCATCTTGATGGCGTTGATGGCGACGAATTTTATGTAAAATTTTTGCTAAATCACCGGGTGTGATGGGTTTTAAGATATAATCTATGGCATTGTATTGAAAAGCCTTCAGGGCGAATTCATTGTAAGCTGTTACAAACACAACATCAAAAGATGGTTTTGGGAATTGAGCTAAAACATCAAAACCTGTCCCGTCCATCAGTTCAATATCCAAAAAAACAATATCTGGTTGAGTATTTTTCAATAGAATAAAAGCTTCAGATAAGCTACTCGCTTCACCAATAATATGGCATTCAGGTTGGTCTTTAAGGAGACCCCTCAGTAATTGTCTTGCATCATGCTCATCGTCAATCAAGATAATTTTTAACATATTGAAAGTTGTTGTTTTAAATTAAAGCTTATTAAAAGTAAACATTTTTATTTGATAATGCGAATAATGACTTGAAATAATCGCGGAGCGATTGAATATGAATAACCTTCGATGTAATCGAAGGGTTAAAGTAGGTGAGTTGCCCTAACCGCGAAGCGGTTGAATGTTAAATATTCCAAATAAGTGACAATTTTACATTCAACTGCTCCGCAGTTATGCCCATTCTCTAAAACATTTTTCCCCTGATTGCATCAGGGGTTATTCATATTCAATCACTCCGTGATTTAATCCCATTATTCGCATTGAGACAAAGTGCCAATTAAAAAATAAAACCGCCTTTTTTAAGAAGGATTTAATTTAATCATCAAGCTCACTTGTGTGCCTTTACTTTCACCTTTTTCATTGATAATACTCTCAATTTGCAAGTCATTTTCAGCTTCTCTTCCATTGAGTAAAAACAATCTTTTACGAGTTAAATCAATGCCCAAGCTACTCTTTTTTAATGCACTTTGGGTTTTATTGGTATTATTTTTATTGAATTTTTTTCCATTGTTAAGAATGTTAACCTTAATAAAATCAGCATCAACCTTTTTTAAAATAATCTTAATTTCTACTAATTGTTCTATTGACAATCCATGTTTTAAGGCATTTTCAACAAATGGCTGAATCAACATCGCGGGTATTTCTGTATCAAAAGTATCTATTTGAGTATCGACGTCAATCGCATAATTAAACTTTTCTTTAAACCGCAATTTTTCAAGCAATAAGTAGTGTTCCAGTGACTGAATTTCTTCATCAATTGAGATTTTACCTCGTCGAGTGGATTCGAGAGTGAAGCGCACTAATTTGGCAAAATGACCTAAATATTGCATCGCGTTTTCTTTATCATTATTTTGAATGAGCAATTGAATCGAGTTTAAACAATTGAAAATAAAATGTGGATTCATTTGAGCGGCTAAAGCAGTGCGCTCTAAATCATTGATTTGCAAGGCGATACTGTGTTCTTTTTTAAGTTTTTTAATTCTATTTTTATAAAAAACGTAGCCAATTATCAAAACTGACATCATCAACAAACCTCGAAACCACCAAGTAGAATACCACGGCGGATTGATGTGTAATTGTAGCCGACTTATTTCATTTTGCCAAACCCCTTCGTTATTGGTGCTTTGCACTTCAAATATATGGTCGCCATCAGGTAAATTTGCAAAAGTCAATTCTGATAGATTGCCACAGACAACCCACTCACTAAAAGAATTGAGTCTATATCGGTAAGTTATATGGCTTGGATCCAAAGCATCAATGGCGGCAAAAGAAATGGTCACAAAATTCTCTGAGGCTTCAACGTTAATGCGTTCAATGGTATCAAAAGATTGGTTGAAGGGCACTAATTTGCCCAAAATTTTAATATCAGTAATTCGGGTTTTCAAATTTGGTGGCGTGATAGCCAATATTGATTCTGGATTAAATACAGTAAAATTTTTCACGCCGCCTAAATAAAAGACCCCCTCAGTATTTCTATAAAATCCTTTACACTGATTCGAAAAATCTGATAATTGCTCACCAAAATTAAATCGCCGAATTTGTTTAGTTTTCCAAATGTAAACGCACATACCGTTTCTGGTGCTTATCCACATATTATCCTGCTT
>JAYUUR010000648.1:0-6980 GCA_043754475.1 Saprospiraceae bacterium
TTTGACATCCACTATCCAAATAGTATAATCGGTATCGCTGAAAGAAATATATTTTCCATCGGGCGACCAAGTGGGTTTAAAGAAAAAAGTAGGCTTTGCAAAAGTGATAATTTGCGGTTTTTCCATACCCATTTGGTCAGCAATCATGAGTTGATATTCACCTGAAGCATCAGAAAACCAAGCAATCTTTTTACCATCGGGCGACCATGTTGGCGACCTATCCGCTACGCCGCTGGTGTTGGTGATGTTTCGACCATCGCCATTTTCTTTCGGCACGGTGAAAATATCGCCGCGATATTCAAACACTGCCCGTTGTCCAGTAGGGGAGAGGGAGGCATTGACCAAATCGCCCACAGGCACATCTTTCCAACGCGGACGCGCCCAGTTAAAATCACCTTTTACATTGATAATCAATTGTTTAGCCTTGTTAACTGAGGGGTCATAAAGATGCAAATAGCCCGCCTGTTCATAGACAATTCTATCCGCACAAGCGTCAATACTTTTGCAATCAAAGTCTTTGTGAAAAGATATTTGCTTCAAATCCTTCGTCGTTGGATTGTATTTCCACACGTTGTTTGCATAATCTCTTTCAGATAAAAAATAAATATCGCCTTTATACCAAACGGGGTCGAGGTGTCTTTCCTTATCCGTTTGCGGCGTTTGAGTGAGCGATTTATCTTTCAAATTCATGATCCAAATGGGTTGAGCTTGCCCGCCTCTGTAATTGCGCCACTCAGGATCCCACATGGTGATGGGAGTGTAGGCAACGTAATTACCATCTTCTGATATTTCGCCGAAAGACGCTTGAGGTATGGGCATTTTTGTTTCATTACCCCCCTCAGTATTGACGGTATAAAAATGGTTAATCATCGTCGGCACACCTGCCCGACTTGAGCGGAAAAGGACTTGTTTACCATCAGGCGTCCAGCCTTGTACAATGTCTGCATCGGGGTGATAAGTCACTCGCTTGGGTTCACCCCCCTCAGTATTAACGACAAAAACATCGGTATTGCCATCATATTGCGCTGAAAATGCGACCATTGAGCCATCGGGCGAAAAATGCGGAAAGCTCTCTGTGCCTTCATGACTTGTCAAGCGTTTGGCATCGCCGCCCTCTCTGTCCACGAGCCATAAATCATCTGCATAAACAAAAACGATGTGCTTGGAGCTGATTGTGGGTTGACGCAGTAGGCGAGTACCTTGAGAAAATAGTAGGGTGGTTAAAAATAAACAGCATAAAGCCGTGATGTATAATCGTTTGCTCATTGATTCTATCAGATTAGATTAAAATAAAGGATTTGTTTCAAACCTAAATTTAAGAAACTATAAGCGATTGATGGGATTATTAGACGAACTTCTTTTAATCCTGTATCTTGTAATGATTTTTAAAAAACCAAAATTAAAGTTCGACCTAAACTTTACGATAAAGATGAATGATCAATCAAAAAACCAGACTATCAAAACAATCTTTACCTTTTTAACCATCACCTTTCTATTAAGCACCGTTTTTTATTACTTGATTATTGCGTTTGGCGCAAATAGCGGCGAATTTCGACCCTATTCGCAAGGGCTGATGTGGTGTCCAGGGATGGCTGCCCTGTTGACAATGAAAATTTACAAAAGGAATATTTCAGAATTAGGCTGGAATTGGGGTAACACCCGTTTCCATCTCATGAGTTATGGTATTCCTTTAGCCTATTCTCTAATAACCTATCTGATTATTTGGATGACCGGACTGGGGGGATTTTATAAAGTCGAATTTGTTAATTCGATGGCTCACTCCCTTGGTTGGAGCGATTTATCGCCCAATTTATCCATTTTATTCTATTTTATTTTAATCGGGATTGTCGGCATGATTGATTTTTCTGCATACGCTTTGGGGGAAGAAATAGGCTGGCGCGGTTTCCTTGTACCCGAACTTTACAAAATTTCGGGCTATACTAAGACGTCCTTTATCACAGGTATAATCTGGTCTGTTTGGCATTATCCACTCATTATTTTTTCTAATTACAACAACGCTACCCCCATTTGGTACAGCCTTACTTGCTTTACAGTGATGATTATTAGTAGTTGTTTTATTTATACATGGCTGCGAATACAATCCAATAGTCTGTGGACAGGTGTATTTCTACACGCCAGTCATAATCTATTTATCCAAAGAATTTTCACACCACTGACAACGGACACCGGCAACACAGCATTTTTTATGGACGAGTTCGGGGCAGGTTTAGCCTTTGCTTCTATTGTTGTGGGATTTATATTTTGGCGAAAACGACACTCACTTATTGAGGCGATTTGATGCTGTTTATTAGAATCAAGACTATTGAGAAAGAAATGCCTAATTTTTTCTGATTTGTGCAAAATATATAGAAAAAAGTTTTGTTGTATTAAATGGCGTGTGGGGCGGCATTGTTTTGAAATTTAGCTTGGCTTAACCTAAGTTTGGTGGGAATATTTATAAATTTGTGTCAAATAAATTCAAATTTAAATGAAAGAAAAATTGTTTTAATTCAATAATTAAATTGATATACAAAAATTTAATTTATGTTTAAGAAATTATACCTTTGTTATAGAAGTAAATTTATTAATGATTGATTACTGTCGAATAACAATTTTTTTTGGATACAAATAAATAATAAAGATGCACCAAATACTTTATGAAAAACTACGGATAAATACGTTTCTACTTCAATTTTACGGTTTTCTTGCAAGAGGTTTTTTTAGTAGAGAAACAAGAATTTCTTTTTTAAGTCTTATTGAAAGCAATATAGATAGATTAAAACTAATGCGAGATGATACAAATTGGGATGGTAGGTATGATTTGACTGCTAAATTGCTTTTTCAAACAGAGCAATTTGTAAATGAGAGTAGAAATAAACTAAAATATACACAAATTTGCGAGGATATTGATATTGCAAATTATGTAAATGAAAATCAATTTAATTTTTTCAATTTTGGAATTCAGTTAAAAGATTTAAAAAATATCTTAGACATTGAAGTATTTTTCAGAAATGGTTATATGTTACATGATGTTTTCAATGGATATTCAGAAGAAAATTTATACAATTTTCAAATAGACTGTATTGATTATTTGTACTCATCATCTAACTTTTATAATGAAGCTTATGACTATTATTATAGACGAAAAGAAATTAAATTGTATGATGCGATGGATTCACTTTCAATACCTTCATTCGAGATGACAAGGATTCAGCCAAGAGAAGAAGTGATGTTTAGAAATTTCAGAGAATCCTATATAAATCTCATTTTTTTTATTGAAAGTTTTATTAACTCTATTGGATTTGATGCTTATTTAAGAGGTACTGCCAAAAATATAGATGATGAAAATATTCTTAAAGGTATCAAATCAATCAATCCGAAGAATGGGAGAAAAAGTTATTGCTCTATAAAAGATAAGTTAGAGCGTTTTCCCAAGATAATAGCCAATAATACTATAGATATTGGGATTGATCCTTATAAATCTTATTTAAATATTAGCGTGGAATTAAGGAACCAATATGTACATTCTTCACATGAGAAAGGTAAAGCTTTACTTAGTGTTGATGATTGGAAAAAAAAATGTGACGAGATGATAGAACATCAATGCTTTGATTTATTAAATGAGTATTGGAAAAGTTGCTACCCAAATCAATCTTTTCCCAAGATTATTTTTAATGCCTTTTATGGTAACTCATTTAAAGGGCATCACGGAAGATTTTTTGTTATCGAATAAATTTTAACTAACCATTATATCACTCAATATAAAATAAAAAGACGACCATGAAATATATCAATTTCTTAATTCTTGTATTACTTATGAGTTGCGGGGAGAATGCCTCAGAAAAAAAATCAAGAATTGAAAAAGAGGAATTTCTAAAAAGAAAAGAACAAGAAGTTTTAGCAAAGTCTGAACTTATTAAATATTACAATCCAGTAGTTGATTGGGATACTGCCAAAGTGTTTACATATTGGTATCAGGAAAATATATGTGGTGACCAATTGAAGATTGCATTTGAAGGTAAATTAAAAGATATTACAAAAATTGATTCTGTAAGTTATGCAATTAAATTGTACAAAGAAATAAATTGGTCATCTCATGTAAATGACAGAGTATTTTTAGCTGAATGTCGTATAACAAATCAACAAAAAGTAATAATTGAAAAAAGTATTGAACAGACTAAAGGTCTTTTCATCATTAAAATAGAGAAAATCGAAGCTCATTTTCCAGAAATAAAACCAGAAACAGATTCTGGTGAATATGGTGATGAATATTATCTAAACTATGATTTTGAAAAAAAGCTAATTATATTCAGAGGGTATTTAATTGATTTTAGATTATATGAAAATTAAATTAAAACTCATATTACTTTATCTTTATGCTTGTTTTCTTTCAAGTTGTAGTGGATTATGCGATTGTGAAAAAATTTCAAATTCAAATAGTTATGTTGAGGCAGTCATTAAAGCAAAAAATTGTGGCGCATCAGATAGAAAAATGACTTTTAAAAGTTCATGGATAAGGGAAATCTCATTTTATAAATGTAATGAAAAAAACGGATTTTTAATTATTAAAACAAATAAAGATGAATATATCCATAGCGGAGTTCCAAAAACGGTTTGGCTTGATTTCAAAAATGCTAATTCTTTTGGTGAGTTTTATAATCAAAACTTAAAAGGAAGATTTCAATTTATAATAAATAAGTAATCTTTAATAATGTTCAAGTAAAATAATGTAATCATGATAAAAGACATAAATAATAAGAGTTCAAAAAAAATCCTCATAATCTCAATATTTATCTTGTTTATTTCTTTGATTTTTAATGTACTTCAATTTAAAAAAAATAAAGAATTGCAGAAAAATTTAGAGGCATGTAAAAAAGAAAACTTCATAAATAACAGTACAATTAATGACCTCGAATATGATAAACAAGAACTTGAGAATGAAATAGAAGATAAACAATAAAATTAACCTTCTCGATTTCTTAGTATGTTCATAAAATTTTCAAAAAACAACCGCTGTCAAAGACCCCTCAGTATTTGAAGGTTTAAAAGTGGATATTTCGCCAAATCCATTTAATACATCCTTTACTATTCATCATTCAGAGACTGGACGACCCCTCAGTATTCGACTGTTTAATGCTACAGGAATGCTCATTTTATCTGATAAAATTACTTCTGGGAATACCACAGTGACACCTGAAAGCCGCTTGCCAAATGGTCTTTATTTCCTTGAAATTTCAAATGGCGTTAAGCGGGCAGTTAAACGATTGGTGAAGATGTAAAACGTGATAACAATCTGATGGCTCAGGTTGATTCGTAGATAACCCACAAACCTACCCCTGAAAAACTGGATATTGTTAAATGGGAACGCGGATGACACGGATTGAACTGATTCTTACAGATTTTTCTTTCTTAATCCTAAAAAAAAATCAGCGTTAATCGGCTTAATCCGTGTCATCCGCATTCCCATCAAACAAGTCTAATAAGCAGGGCATTTTTACGAAACCAGCACCTGCACAGGTTGACTCCAGTTGCTTTTAATGCCTGAGTTGTGAATAGCCAACACCTTAAATTCGATGAGAACATTCGACTCCAAGCCTTCCAAAATCGCACTTCTGCCACCGCGATAGTCGCCATTGTGCCATTCTTCAGTGCCTTTCACGCGTCTTTCAATCGCATACATATTGGCTCCGGCTACGGCTGCCCATGAGAGATTGACCGACCCATTTTTTTCCGCATTGATAGCTTCCAAATTTGTAGGCGTGTTCAAAGATGTAACGGCTGTCGGCTTTTTGCGCGTTTGAAAACCCGCAGCCAACACAACGGCTTCGCTTTCGTCAGCCAATACATCTATATTGCGAGCAACGGTGCTGAGCTGATACACCATCTCTTCCAATTTAGTGTTTTTATCAAGCGTTGCCATTTTGCCGCCATCACTGGCTTTTGTAGCTGCTACCTGATACGCCTCGTAAGCTGTTTTCAAATTCTCCACTTGTGGCTGAAGGCTGCTAAACTGAGGGTCAGCGGTCATTTTAGCAATGACATTGGCGGCGAATTCCGTCTTTTCTGCTTGTGGGAGTAACTTAAAAGTAAATACTACAGAACTTTTCATTTTTAGAACGTTTAGATTAATTGATAAATATGATTTGTATTACATATATAAATAAAATAAAAATCATGCCAAATTTATAATACATGTCATTTAACCATATTTATCATAAAAACACCTGTTCAAAACACCAATAATGTTACTTCAACCCTTAAATGCTTTGCCTCAACCCTTAAATGGTTTGCCTCAACCCTTAAATGATTTGCCTCAACCCTTAAATGATTTGCCCCAACCCTTAAATGCTTTGCCTCAACCCTTAAATGCTTTGCCCCAATCTTTAAATGACTTGCCTCAACCCTTAAATGCTTTGCCCCAACCCTTAAATGCTTTGCCCCAACCCTTAAATGACTTGACAAGTCCTTTGGATAAAGTTTTTAGTCCACAAAACGCTTTATTTAGAATTCATTGAGTGTTGTTCTGCCCGCATGGCTGAGGTGAAGGTGTATAATTTAGAGTATCGGATACGTCAATTTTCAAAAAGAGTACAAATACTGAGGGGGTCAATGCCCTTTGAATAGTATGTGCAATCAGTGGCTGAGAACGAGCAGGGTACAGACATCAAAACTCATTCAAGTGTTGTTGAGACAGAATGATTTGAAAACAACGCTTCGATATACCCACGGGAGTCGTTTGATATTTGAAAAAAAGCCCCTTCGATAATTTAAATTTAAAAAAAAGAGTAGTTTTGTCGCACTTTTTGTATCGCTTTATAAAACAATACAAAAAGTACGACAAAACTTTCGTAAATTAATGAGTTATGCCCAATGCTATGAGCGACCATGCTAACATCAACATCTGGCAAAAACTAACTTATCAACAAACCGACCGAGATAAAATTCGTACCTTTGTACTATGGATTTAAAAGACAAGAATA
>JAYUUR010000649.1:0-2364 GCA_043754475.1 Saprospiraceae bacterium
AAGCACTACGATTTTCTGAATCATTTTTTGTCGCTGGGTATTGATAAAGTATGGCGTCGAAAAATGATAGCAGAGTTGGAAAATGTGCAGCCACAGCTAATTTTAGACGTGGCAACCGGCACAGGTGATGTGGCAATTAATACGATTAAACAATTGAATATCAAAGGCTTACACATTATAGGACTTGATATTTCGCCTGAAATGTTGAATATTGGTAAAAAGAAGATTATGACTGAAGGGATGTCGGGCACGATAGACATGATAGTCGGCGATTCGGAAAACCTACCATTTGAAAACAATAAATTTGATGCCATAACCGTTGCTTATGGGGTGAGGAATTTTGAAAACTTGGAACGGGGTTTGTCTGAAATGCAAAGAGTTTTGAAGCCTAAAGGCAAATTAGTGGTACTCGAATTTTCGCAACCGCGTGTGTTCCCTTTCCGTCAGCTTTTCAATTTCTATTTTAAAAACATCCTTCCTTTAATCGGTAAAATGACATCAAAAGATAATCGTGCGTACACCTATTTATATGAGTCTGTACAAGCATTCCCCGATGGCGACAATTTTTTAAAAGTGTTAGAAAAAACCGGATTTAAAAATACAACATGCAAGCCTCTAACAATCGGAATTTGTTCCATTTACACCGCTTTCAAAGCATAATAAAGGTTATTCCTTTCGTTTGCTTCCTTTTATTGGCTAATAGCCCGCTTTTATTGAGGGGTCAATCGGTTGGCAAGGGTAACTATAATTACCTCGATTTCAACAAACGGAATTATTATTTCGGTATCACGCTGGCTTATAACAAGTCGGATTATCGAATATTTAAAAGTAAAAACTTTTTGCCAGGTGCTAACGACAGCATCGCGGCGATAGAAGGCATAAAGGGTCCAGGCTTCAATCTCCAAATTGTCAGCAACTTGAAAATCGGTGAAAACTTTGATCTTCGCTTTCTCCCTGGTTTTTCTTTCGCGGAAAGACGCATTGAATATGATCCGCTTCGTAAAAATGTGAAGAATGTAGAGAGACCTATAGAATCCGTATTCGTAGAATTGCCTTTCCATGTACGCTATAAATCTGCGCCTTACTACGATAAACGCCTTTTCATCATGGGTGGCATTAAATATACTTACGATATACAGAGTAAAAGCCGCTCACGGACGGTTCTTAACACTCTTAAAATAGCCCCTTCCGATTTTCAAGTGGAGATGGGTGCGGGCATCCAAATGTTTTTCCCGTATTTCATTTTTTCTCCTGAAATCAAATTTTCACATGGCATCGGTAATATCCTTATTTTCCAAAATGGGCAGCGCGAATCGAGCGTCATTGAAAAATTAATGTCTCGAACTTTTACGATTTCATTGCATTTTGAAGGGTAAAATTTAAGAACAAGCATAAAAAAAGTGTAAAATCCATGGATTTTACACTTTTTTTATGCTTTGTACTGAGGGGGTATCCATAATCACTTAGCCATCTTCAAAGCAACATTCAAGCGCTCGGCGACATTATCCCAATTGATGATGCTGAAAATATTATCCACAAAAGCATCTTTTTTATTTCTAAATTTGAGATAATAAGCGTGCTCCCAAACATCAATAATGAGGAGAGGAATAACGCCCCACTGTGTGAGTTTATCATGATTTTCGCATTGCAAAACGGTGAGGCTATCGAAATAAGGTTGATAGCCTAATATGCCCCAACCATTACCATCTATATTTTTAGAAAGATAACCTATTAGACCTTTGAGTTTATCGTAACTACCGAATTGTTTTTCGATGCGTTTGAGTAATTCACCTGTCGGTTCATTCTTTTTATTGGTCAAATTTGTCCAAAAAATAGAATGGAGAATATGGCTGGAGGATTGAAAAGTGAGCTTTTTAGTATAAGAATCCGTATTGTCTAAATCACCTTTTATTATAGCATCTTTTATTTTTTGCATATATTTATTAGCGGCTTTAACGGCATTGCCATGATGAAAAGTATAGTGCAAATGCATCGTTTCTTCATCCATAAAAGGCTCTAAAAAGGTATTGGAATAAGGCAATGGTTGCAAAACGAAATTGCCGCTGGCATCTACCAATTTATCAATGCCATTGGTCATCACGTTTTCAGCAAAAACACTATTGGCAGGTAAAACACCAACGGTGCTGAGTAAAAGTCCGTTGCGAAGGAAGTCTTTTCTGTTCATTATTTGTTTTTTTAATTTAAACATCTTTCATTGACAGCATAACCCGCTTACGAGTCATATCTAACTCAACAATTTTTACCTGTACTTGTTGTTGGAGTTTCACAACTTCATTAGGGCTTTTGATAAAACGGTTTGCCATTTGAGAAATATGCACCAAGCCGTCTTGCTTCACGCCAATA
>JAYUUR010000650.1:0-6918 GCA_043754475.1 Saprospiraceae bacterium
GGACGGAAGCCCGGCGGCGTGGTCAAAATCACCACATCTGCTAAGGCAATCGCTTTTTTATAGGCATCAAACCCATGAAAACGGTTTTCAGCAGGCACTTGCACCCTTGCGCGGACGTCTGCTTTCGCATCGACCCCCTCAGTACTGGTGAGTTTTTTATAACATTCTTCAACGGCATCGGGGAAAGCATCAGCCATAGCCACCAATTTGGTATTGGCTTTCACGCTCAAGGCTTGAAAAGCAGCCCCAGTACCCCGTCCACCGCAACCAATGAGCGCAACTTTAATGTCTTCATTGCCCGCAGGAAAATAGTTTTGCTTGGCTAAAAGCGGTGCAGCGAATAAAGCGCCCGTCAATAAACTTGTATTTTTAACAAATTCACGGCGGGTAAATAGATTTTTTCTCATGATTTTTATTTTTTAATAGTTTGAAATAGTGATGATATAATTGAATTGAAATGACTGTAATTATATGTGTTGAAATTCACTCTTTTTTAACAGGTAATTTATAATCAATTTTAAAATGCTTGGCATATTCTTCAAGTGGACCTAAGTCCATTTCTGCACGGCGTTTATTCACATTTTCTTCATCTTCGATGGGATGAAAATAATTTTCTCCCCCACCATTATTTTTTACTTGACTTCCATAAAGTTGTTTTTCACCACTCCACATTCTATATCTATCTACAAAAAGGGCAAAACTTGATTTCGATAAATCTCCTTTATTGACAGCGTCTTCAAAGAGTTTATAATGCTTTTTCATGGCTGTTAAATTGGAATGTTGAACAACTAAAAAAGCGGTGCTACTAAACCGAGTACCCACTTTATTCTTACTGGGATAACCATGTTTTTCAAATATTTTTTCAATTTTTATCAAATTGAGAGAGTCCAACTCATTGATTTTAAGCCATATTTGTTTTTTTTCATCTTCATTCATCGGCTTGTCTAATTGCCCTCTAAGAGCTTGGTCGTCTTTATGAATTGTTTCCAATTCTTTTCGCAAAGCCAAATCGTATCCTGCCAAACTTAATTTCTTATCTAATGTGCTATTCGCCATTTTATAATAATCGGTTTCTTGATATTTATCAAATTCAGGATAACCATCTTCTAAAATTTGCTCTACTAATCCAAAATCTTTTTCAAGTGCAAAATTTAAATGCACCTGAAATGCCTCATCATTTTTACAATCAAAAGCGCAGATAGCAGCCCGCAATCGGCTCAATACACTGCGTTGTGAAATTTTAAACGCCGCTTCATATTTTTCTAAACAAGGCTTGCAATCGCCTTTTGTTAAATCCTCAAAAGCTGCTGTACGAGCTTTATGTAATTTGAATCGGTTGTAGCAGAAGCATTTTGTGCCGTTAAATTTAAAGAGAAAAGGGTTAATACAACTAATAATAATGATTTCATGATTTGAAAATGTTTTAAATGAAAAATAGGGTTTTATTCTAAATATTGCTTAAAAAAGGCTTCAATTTCCTCTTTTGAAGGCTGTTTTAAAGGTTTAATAATCCTAAAACCGACAAAAGGCGCATCTGCATTCCACCATTTACTCTTAGGAATCTGAGGGTCGCGCCTATTCCAAATCGGGTCGGATGGCGAGCGATTGGCTGAGCGTACATCCGTTTCTCTATCTTGATAAGAACCGCCGCGCACCGAACGGGGCTTGCCATTGCGAGAACTCGATAATACTGAGGGGTTGTTCTCAGAAATAATTTTGAAATAATCCGCTTGATATTCATCCAAAGTCCATTCCGCTACGTTGCCGAGCATATCGTACAAGCCCCATGTATTGGGCTTGAGTGCACCGATTTTATGGTATTTATCTTCGCTGTTTTTATCGTACCAAGCATATTCTTTCAGTTGTTTAGCATCTTTTCCATGCGGATAAGGGGTGTTGCTACCTGCTCGGCAAGCATATTCCCATTCCGCTTCGGTTGGCAATCTGAAAAACACACCTGTTTTCAAATACAACCATTTACAAAACATCAACGCATTATATTGCGACATGCTGTTGGCTGGATAGCCACCATATTTACCCATGCCTTGCGTCAAATCAATATAAGGTGGGCTTGGACGGCTAATGGCATCGGGCTTGGGTTTTGGCTCAGCATCTTTTTCCTCATCCATAAAATAGGAATAAATATCGAATGACATTTCATAAGCTGCCATCCAAAAGCTATCAATTTGCACTTTTTTCATGGGCGATTCATCTGCTTCATGCCCTTTCTCCTTATCGGGGCTGCCCATTGAAAAACTACCAGCGGGTATAGGCATCATTTTCATCGAAATGGGTGTGCCTGCTACGGTTTGGTCGTAGGGTTTGAAATTTTGTTGGGCGGAAAGATGAACCGTCAAACTGAGGAGGAGGATGAGTTGGGTAATTATTTTCACAACGCTAAAATGCAGCAAAATATCGAGATAACCCATCACTTTGCCACATTTTTATTTTGCCACTTTGATTTTCGACAATTAGTACTTCCGCTTCGACGCAGCGTTTGACTAATTTTATAGCTTCATCGGGTTCTAAAACACTACACGCCGTTGCCAGCCAATCAGCCGTCGCCCCGTCTTTGGCAATGACCGTCACATTGCGTTGGTGCGTAACACCCATACCTGTTTTGGGATTTACAATATGCGAATACCGCACACTATCCATTTCAATAAAATTATACATATCGCCGGAGGTAGCAATGGCAAGATTTTCAAAGGAGAGCAGCCGTTCAAAAAGGATATTTTCTTCATTGGGAAGGGTGACGCCGATAGACCAGCGTTCAAGATTAGGTGGAAAATTGCCAAAAGCCAAATCGCCGCCCGCATCCGCAAAGCAAGACTGAAATCCTGATTCGGTCAAAATGCGCACTGCTTCTTGCGCTGCATAGCCTTTGACGATACCGCCAAAATCCAAGAGCACCCCCTCAGTATTGAAGCGAATTTTACGCTTTTTTTTATGAATTTCAAGGTGTTGAAACCCTGTTTTTGATAAAGCCGATTTCAAAATTTCGGCATCGGGTAAGCGTTTGGCACGTCGGGCTTTGCGCCATTCTTTCACGATATTACCGACTGTCACATCATAAGCGCCATTACTTTGCAGTGCTGCATCCCTTGAAATTTTCAATATTTTATACAATTCAGGCGAAATACTTATCCATTTACCCTTTTTATAGTTTTTTGTTAAAATAGAAATTTCACTTTTTTCATCATAATCGCTGAAAATGGTGTTGAGGAAATCGACACGTTCATAGGCTTTGTTGACAGCCGTTGACAAGGCATTGTAATCAGTAGCATAAGCCACGATTTTGAAAGGCGAACCCATTTTGGCCTGGTTGAAAGTATATTTTTGAAGTTGTGCTTTGGTAGAAATACTTATTAAAATGAAGAGAAATAAGGTGTGAAATCTCATAGTTTAAAAATCCGTTTGATACAAAAAAACCATTTGGCGTTCATTAACTGAGGGGGGTATTAATCTGAAAGCCCGATTGCGCAAGCCAATTAAAATAGGATTTGTCCATTGCGCCACTTTGCCGATACTCCAAGAGCGATTGACGATGATATGTGTCCGTTGCAAACGGCGGCGTTCAAAATTTTGAAAGACTTGAGTCAAATCATGAGGCATTTTTTCACATTCATCCATTAAAACGGCAGCATCTTCAATGGCTTGACAAGCCCCTTGACCCATATTCGGCGTTGTGGCATGAGCAGCATCACCCAGCAAAAGAATCCGCCCGAAAGCATATTTTTGAATGGGTTTTAAATCAATAATATCGCTCCAAATGAGCTGGTCATCGCGCGTAGCTTGCAATAATTGGGGAATGGGGGCATGATAATCTTTAAAACGGACTACTAAATCCGTTGTTTTGTAGGCTTTCATCGTCAAATCGCCTTGCGGAGCATTGATGCAGAGAAACCAATATATTTTATTATTCGCCAAAGGCACGATGCCCATTCGACCTGCTGCACCCCACGTTTCGGTAGCTGCATTCAAAGTCAAGCCGGGATTGTCAACTACCGCTCGCCAGCACGTATAGCCTGCATAACGCAGCGTACTTTCAGGCATGAGTTGTTGACGAATAGCCGAGTGAATGCCATCAGCCACTATTATATATTGTGCCGAATGCTGTGAACCATCTTCAAAATATACCGTTACTGAATCTGCATATTGTTCAAAATGCGTTGCTTTTTTACCTATTTTCAAGGGAATATCCTTCAATTCGTGCAATAATACTCGGTGCAAATCCGCCCGATGGATAGCAAAATTGTGTAAACCATACCGTTCGCTCAACGCCTTGCTATCAGCTTCTGAGATAGATTTGCCTTGTTGGTCGAGGATAGCAAATTGGCTCAGTTGCTGCCCTGCGGGTATTATTTTTTCGGCAATACCGATGCGCTCAAACCCTTTAATGGCATTAGCAGCGAGGAGCAAACCCGCACCCAATGCCTTGATATGAGAAGCTGCCTCAAACACAATCGATTGAAAACCAATCTTTTGTAAAGCAATGGCTGTTGATAAGCCCGCAATGCCGCCGCCTATAATAGCGATGGAAGGGCGTGGTGGATGGTCAGAGGTGGTTGTCATAATTGAATTTTATTAAATTATAAGAGTCCAGAGGACTCACACGTTTGTAGGGATTAGATGCTAACTCCAATCAGTCACGAGTCCAGAGGACTCATACGTTTGTTTGGAATCCTAAAAATAGGTGACTTGAATACAATTTTTCTACAAACGTGTGAGTCCGCTGGACTCGTAAAATAAGAAATTGATAGGTGGTATTTCTACAAACGTTTGACTGATAACTAAAAAATTTCAATCAATAACTGAAAACGTTTAAATTTTTTTATTTAATAACTAAATAGTTTTAAATAAATTAAATAATAACTGAAAACGTTTAAGTAATAACGAGTAATGAAATAATCCTTTCAATTATTTTTTAAAATGAATTTGATGTTTTTATAGAGTGTTACCGTATCAATAGCAGTAATATTGACCAAATTAAAATTAGGCTCTCCATTAAGAATTGCCGTTCGCCAAGCAGTTTGGGAAGCTGTTTGGATTTTGCCATTGTCGTACCACCAAGCGGTTTGGAGTGTATCATCGCCTTTTTTGAGGATGCCTGTATAAATTTCAATGTCGTTTATGAGCATGGATTTCACATGTCCAAAAGTATATCCGCTGCCTTGCCAACAAATCAAAGGCGAATGTTCTGCTGCATAAAATCCCGGTATGGGCTTGAGATAAGCTAATATTTCATCGTTCTCATATTTTAAAATACCGTCTTTTCCTAATGTTTTTGGACAATTTGATTTTTCTAAGTAGTTGATTGTCAATAAATTAGATTTGGCTTGAGGAATTTTATCACTGATTTTATAGAATGAAATATAAGTGAGCCAAATAAGTGTTAGAATGGTGAAACTGTATTTGAAGGAGTTGATGATTTTAAAAGTCAAAACCCTTTTCCAAAAGTTTTTAACTTTTGGAAAAGCACTTATTGGAAAAGTGTAGCTACTATTATTTAAAAACGAAGCCCCTGTTTTTACAATAAAATAAAGGGGTAAAAACACATACAAACCCAAGCCCACAACGCCCGCCGCATCGTGCATAAAAGTATCAGGCATCCATCCGAAAAGGACGAGTAAGATAATACGCAGCAGGTTAAAAAACACATTTAAGCCCAAAGCAATGCCTAAAACTGCCATGATACTGAGGGGGGTAAATACATTGTGTGAAACTATATTCTCACTGTGAAAATCATAACTGTCATTGCGAGGAACGAACCAAAATCGTTCAAAATAAGCCATTAAAAACAAAGCTAAAAGCAACGACATTTGCAACATCGTCAAACCCATGCAAGCCGTATCCACACTGAAATCCGTTTCTCGAAAATGGATAATATTGCCATCCGAATAAGTTTTAGGGTCAAATATAGATAAGCCTTTTGCAGCTAAAGTGCTAATTTTCAATCGAATAGGAAAACTAAACACCAAACTAAAATTGGTTACCAACGATGACATTAAAACAACGGCAAACATTGGCAACAGATTCAATCGCCCATATTGCCATTCAATATAAGCTAATGCAGCAAATGCGAGGGTGAAAAAATGCAGCGTCCGAGTGGGTAAATAAAGTGAGCCGATGAGACTAATAATTGTGAGAAATGAATAAAACCACCCTGTTCGATTCTTGCTTTTTACTATAATCAAATATGGCAACATCAACATACCGATTATAAAAGTCGTGTCAGTAAAAATATAGCCGCTCGCTATCCAACAGATGAGAATAGCGATGAAAAATAGGGGAGGGATACCCCTCAGTATTTTAAGGTTCAGATTCAAATTTTGCATTAAAAAGTGATTTACAACCGTCTTTTCAAAAATAACCAACCAATCATCGCTACCATCAAAGCTATCAATGCCCATTCATGCGGCTCAGGCACAGCTCCTGAGTTTTTTAAAGAGGCATTTCCGAGGCTATTTTTACTGGCATTAATATCAAATCGCTCATAATCTGCTTGGCTTTCTAAAACAATAAGACTTGAAACGGGCGTAACGATATTGGCTTTTGAAGCCAAATCAATCAAATATTGAGAGAAAAATTGTGGATTGAATATGTTTTTATTTACATCTCGCAGGATGCTGTTGTAAGCAAAAAGGCGGAGTAAATGGTCAGTACCAATGGCTTGTTTTGTAGGCAAAACGTTAGCGGTTTCAACAATTCGGACGCCCGATGAAGGTATAATAACGGTATTCGACGTTTCAGCAAAAGCATAAAAAAGGTTTTTATTCAAAATATCAGTCAATTCAGAAATATTGCCTTCATACATATTAGTGATACGCAATTCCTTAAAAGTTTTTTGATAAGGGGAAACGGTTTTACCAATATGAAAAACTCGAATCGGCTCTTTATTCGTCAAGCCTTTTTTCA
>JAYUUR010000651.1:0-6915 GCA_043754475.1 Saprospiraceae bacterium
AGCCTTAACTATGGCTAATTTTACTCCCCCACCATAAATGGTGGAGTTATGTATCTCTACTAACTCATTGATAATCAATGTATTAAAAGATGTGGGTAAAGGACAGAGTTTCAAACTTGCTGCATGTCTTGTTTATAAAACATCATTTTTCTTTTATAAAAAACGTATGTTTGTCTAAATTTAAAAATCAAAATACACCTATGATTACCTTTAAAAACGTCAAGCCTTTTCCCTTAATTGAAAACGGAATCAGTGCCACATCTGAAATATTTAATACGCAAGTTGAGTTTGAAACAGGGAAAAAATACCTTGTGATTGCCCCGTCGGGCAAAGGCAAATCAACCATGTTGCATTTAATGTATGGCTTGCGGTCGGATTATGAAGGTGATATTTTGTTAGACAATAAAAACATCAAAACCTTCACGCACGACGATTGGGCAACTATTCGACAAAAAAAAAGTGGGATTGTCTTTCAAGATTTAAGACTTTTCTTACATTTGACGGCAAGGGAAAATATTTTCATTAAAAAAGATTTAACCGACACCCCCTCCAGCCACGCTTCGCTCGCTGTGACAAATGATGAGGTAGAAATAATGTGTGAACAGTTAGGAATCGCCCCTATCTTAAATCAAAAATGTGAAACGCTTTCATACGGTCAAAGACAAAGAGTCGCTATCATCAGAGCCTTGTGTCAACCTTTTGAAATGCTGCTTTTAGATGAATTATTCAGCAATCTGGACATTGAAAACATCAAAATTGCTACGAATTTAATCAATAAAGCCTGTGAAAAGAACAACGCTGGATTTATATTAGTGAGTTTAGGAGAAGAATATTATTTCAATTACGATAAAAAATTAATCTTATAACGAATGTTCAATCGTAGGAAGCCTTCGAGGCTTCCTACGATTATATAAAATTCAATCATCATCTAAAATCAAATTATGGACACCACCAAATCAACTTCTAACAAGTATGTTTATCAATTAGTCATCATCGGTTTGCTGTTTGCCACCTTCGGCTTCGTCACTTGGCTGAACAGCATTTTGATTCCTTTTCTTAAAAAATCTTGCGAACTTTCCGACCAACAGTCTTATTATGTCGCAACAGCATTCTTTGCCGCTTATTTCTTCCTGCCTTTGCCCTCGTCGTGGATATTACAAAAGTTAGGTACTAAAAACGGCATGTCAATCGGTTTAGTCATCATGGCAATCGGTGCTTTAGTGTTTATTCCAGCAGCAGAAGCAAGGAGTTTTGCTATGTTTTTGACAGGTTTATTCATACTCGGAATGGGTTTGGCTTTGTTACAAACCGCTTCCAATCCCTATGTGAGCGTATTAGGCCCCATCGAATCGGCGGCAAAACGCATCAGTATCATGGGTATTTGTAACAAAGTAGCGGGTATTTTCGCCAATCTCTTATTTGGCTCCATGCTTTTGAAAAATGCCGATGTCATTGATCAACAAATTGCCTCCGCTACCGACCCCTCAGTAAAAGCGCAATTATTGAATGATTTGGCGAGCCGCGTGGTGACGCCTTATGTTGTTTTAGCAGTCGTTTTACTCATCGTAGCTTTGGTCATTAAACGCTCATCGTTGCCAGATATCAAAGAACAAGAAGGTGAAGACGAAACAGGCGACACCGCTTTGTCACGTAATAAAACGAGTATATTTCAATTTACGCACGTCTGGTTAGGTGCTTTAGCCATCTTTTTTTACGTCGGTGCAGAAGTCATGGCGGGCGATTTAATTACAATTTATGGTAAAAACTTAGGTTTTTCAGGCGATGATGCTAAGTTTTTCACCTCTTTTGGTTTAGGCGGTTTATTGCTCGGTTATGTTGTCAGCATTTTTTTAATCCCTAAATATGTGAAACAAGAAACCTGGTTGTATGCTTCAGCAATCATGGGAATTGTACTGACAGTAGCCTCTTATTTCGTCGGGGACAAAGCAGCAGTGGCTTGTTTGGCAGCTTTAGGATTTGCAAACGCTGTGATGTGGCCCGCCATATTTCCATTAGGTATCAAAGATTTGGGACGCTTTACGAATATTGGTTCAGCTTTATTAGTGATGGGTATCGTCGGCGGTGCTTTGATTCCACCGTTTTACGGTTGGCTTTATGAAAAATCGGGTTTGGGTTTGGATTTCCGTTCAGCCTTCCTTTTGATTATGTCCGTTTGCTACGCCTATATCCTCTGGTTTGGTTATAAAGGTCATAAAATTGGGACGCAGGTTTGACCCCCTCAGTAATATTCAGCAAGAGTCCAGCGGACTCGCACGTTTGTAGAAAAAATGTATCAAAGTCATTTCACGAGTCCAGCGGACTCGAACGTTTGTAGCATGTCTAACAAATGTATGAGTCCGCTGGACTCTTAAAATGAATTGACATATGCTTTCTCTACAAACGTGTGAGTCCGCTGGACTCTTGCAATATTGAAAATATTATCTTTAGCGTTTTCATCATTTACTATACCTTCTATCCATGAAAGCCATCATCCGATTTAACAACAAAACGCTTGAAGCCCATCTCAATAAATCAACCATCGTGGATGAGCTTTATGTCATGTTCACTTTGGAAACGACCCCTCAGTATCAACGCCTCAAATTGGATGTTCACCCCAAACAAGACATTCTTTTGCAAAGCATTGAAATTCAATTAGATACGCAATTAGATAAAAATCAAAGCCGCATTTATTGCAACGGTTTTCTATCCTCTTCCGAAAGCCGTTTGTACAATTTTGATGAAATACCTGACCATTTAAATGCTATTGCGAAGCCATTTTTAGGCAATTCTGGCGATTATCATTTTGATTTTATTCCTCGAAAAAAAGGCATATTACATACGTGGTCTTACGGCTATATTCAAAATAACCATTTCAATGAAATTGATTTCATCGGTTCGCTCAATGAAAACACAGGTTTCACTTGTATTATCTACAATGCTTATAATCAAACAGTTACGATAAAAAAAGATGTTGAAAATCTTCAATTGGCTCACTCCTACCCTGCCATTGATGTCGTTTTGATGAAAGGCAATACCCCCTCAGTATTTGGCACTTATTTTAATTTACAAAACATCAAAACACCTCAAAAATTGCCAATTACTAACATGTCAAATTTAAATAATAGTGCTAAAATTATTTCAGAAAACAACATCGTTGAAGACTTGGAATTATTAGAAGAAAATAATGCAGAAATTGAATTTTATACCATTCATAAAGGCTGGACAACACGCATAGGCGATTGGGTTTCCATAAAAAATACCTTTCCCAATGGCATGGCTAAAATGGCGCAACTCATTCATAATCAAGGACTTAACGCCAATTTATGGCTCGCACCATTCGTCGTTGAAGCCGAATCTCAAATTTTTAAAACGAAGCCTGATTGGATATTGCGCTCGCCCAATGGCAAGCCTTTAAAAGTCGGTTTCGCCCCTCAGTGGTCGGGTTGGTTGCAGCCCTATTTTTATGCTTTGGATTTTTATAACAAAGACGTGCAGGAATATTTAACGGGTGTTTTTCACACAATATTGGATAAATGGGGTTACGATATGGTACAACTCGATTTACTTTACGCCGTTTGCATTCTCCCACGATCCAACAAGACGCGCGGACAAATCATGCACGATGCTATGACTTTCCTACGTCAAATCGTTGGCAATAAAATCATCATCGCGAGTAATGTGCCTTTCGCTTCTGCTTTTGGATTGGTTGATTATTGTCGAGTAGGCTCTGATAGATATACTGAGGGGGAGAACAAAATTCTAAAGTTTTTGAAATATAGAGAAAGAGATTTTGAGTTGTCTTTATTGAAAGTTGACAAGTAGGCTTGCTGAGAGTAGGAGACCACGAATTAACGAATTGACGAAGATTTGCCAATTTAGATGAAAAAACTATACGTGGTCAAAACGTAGATTAGCAAATCTTCGTCAATTCGTTAATTCGTGGTCTATTACACTTAATAAAAACAAAATTCGTAGCTCAAATCTCATTAAAAAATGCTAATTTTGCGCCGCTAAAAATTAATCGTTCATCATCACATTCATCATATAACAAATGGCTTTAAAATGCGGCATCGTTGGCTTGCCTAACGTCGGTAAATCTACTCTTTTCAACGCTCTAACATCGGCAAAAGCACTGGCTGCCAACTACCCTTTCGCGACCAAAGACCCCAATATCGGCATCATCACCGTACCAGATTTTCGTTTGGATAAACTCGCTGAAATTGTCAATCCTAAGCGCATTCTGCCGACTTCTGTTGAAATTGTGGACATTGCTGGCTTGATAAAAGGCGCGAGCAAAGGCGAAGGATTGGGCAATCAGTTCCTCGCAACCATTCGAGAGGTGAATGCCATTGTGTATGTCATTCGCTGTTTTGATGATGATAATATTGTGCATGTAGAAGGCTCAGTTGACCCGACAAGAGATAAAATCATCATAGATAATGAGTTGATTCTCAAAGATTTAGAAACAATTGAGAAGCGTGTTGACAAATATAAAAAGACCACCAAGGGCGGCGATAAAAATGCCGTTAAGGTAGTTGAATTGGCTCAAAGCATTTTTGATTATCTTGAAAATGGCAATCCTGCTCGCAGCATGAAATTCGATAATGCTGAAGATCAAGCCATTTTAGATGAAATGATGCTCTTGACTGCCAAGCCAATTCTATACGTGTGTAACGTAGATGAGGCGTCTGTGAAAACAGGCAATGTGCATACAGAAGCAGTGAAAAAAGCGACCGCCAATGAAAATGCTGAAATCATCTTGATTTGCGCTCAAATTGAAGCCGAAATTTCCGAATTGGAAACCAAAGAAGAGCGAGATGAATACATCGACATGATGGGTTTGGATGAAGCAGGCGTTGATAAAGTCATTCGTGGCTGCTATAAATTGCTCAATTTGATTACTTATTTTACAGCAGGTGTTCAAGAAGTGCGCGCGTGGACGATTGGAAAAGGCTGGGTAGCACCTCAAGCGGCTGGCGTGATTCACTCCGATTTTGAACGGGGTTTTATCCGTGCAGAAGTCATCGGTTACGACGATTATGTCACCCTCGGTGGTGAAAAACAAGCGCGTGAAGTAGGTAAATTGCGTCTGGAAGGTAAAGAATATCCTGTAAAAGATGGTGATGTAATGCATTTTTTATTCAATGTCTAAAAAAATGTTTCGATATTTTATTGCCAATAAACCTTATGATTTTCTCTGCCAATTTACGCCCGATACTGAGGGGCAAAAGACATTAGCAGATTTAAATTTTGACTTTCCAAAGGATGCCTATCCTATTGGTCGTTTGGATTTGGACAGCGAAGGTTTGTTGCTATTGACCAGTGATCGCTCGTTGAATCACCATCTTCTCAATCCACAATTCGCGCATGAGCGCACCTATCTCGCCCAAGTAGAAGGCATTATTTCTGAAAATGCGCTCAAACAACTTGAAAACGGCGTTGATATAAAAATTGAAAAGAAAATATATCATACCCTCCCCTGCAAAGCTAAAGCAGTGACCGACCCCTCAGTATATTTCCCAAATCAATCCATTTGGGAACGTATTCCCGCAGCCAAAACATCTGGCAACAAGCCCATGAGTTGGGTAGAAATCACATTGACGGAAGGTAAAAATAGGCAAGTGCGGCGGATGTGTGCGAAGGTGTTGCACCCGTGTTTAAGGCTGATTCGAGTCAAAATTGCTGACTTAGAATTGGGTGATTTGCAGCCCAATGAAGTTGTAGAATTAGGAAAGGATTTTATTTATAACAAATTGAAAATCAAGAGCTTAGATTGACTTTTGCCCCCAAGGAAGCCATTTGGAGGTAGTAAGAAAATTCTTTTTTAAATAAAGATTCCAATAAATATTGAAATGTCATCCGTTCATTTTATTCCAATGGACTTCCCCTTTGGGGGCAGGGGGGCTATTCGGATAATCAGTTATAATCCCATCCACCCCCATTTTTTTCAAAAGAGCGGCATCCTTCACATCATTCACCGTCCAAGTCACGACTTTAATGCCCAAACGATGTGCATTATTGACCATTTTATGGGTTAAAAACCGATAGTAAGGGCTGTAAAAATCGGGCTTAAAACCCAATCTTTTGAGGTTCAATTCTAAACTCAATTTATTTTCCGTTAAAAAAGCAATCGGCACTTTGGGTATTTCTTTTTTCAATAATTTTAAAAAAAGCGGGTCAAAAGAGGAGATGTAAAATGGTGTCTCCATAATGGAATTGTCATTGCGCGACAGGAAATTATCACTGCGAGCGGAATGTGGCAGGAGGAGGTCTTTCAATAAATCAATAAATGCACTCGGCGGTGGCACCAATTTTCGATACCACGAAGGATGGCTTTTCACTTCAATATTAAAAAAAGGAACGTTGAGTTTTGCAGTTTTGCAGTAAGTTTGAACAGCAGCAACCAATTCATAAAGTGTTGGTTTATAAGCATTTATAGCTTTTTGAGAAGGAAAAAGAGGATTTCCTCGCGAGCCGCAATCATATTTTTTTATCTCAGCATAATCCATATTCATCAGAAATAAAGAGCTTGCTTCGTACCCCCCAATGACTGGTTTTCCATCAGGAAAAGAACAAAACAAAGACGACATCCACGGCTCATGCGATACGACAATTTGACCATCTTTCGAAACGACCACATCAATTTCCAAACCATCCACACCCCATTTGACGGCTTCTATACACGATTCAATCGTATTTTCAGGCAGCAATCCGCGCGCACCCCTATGCCCTTGTATATGATTTTTTTTAAACATATCAATGTCAACACATAAATTAGCAAATCTTCGTCAATTCGTAAAATTCGTGGTCTAATCTTTAACAAATTTCAAAACCGACCTCCCATTTCCCCCTTTAATTTCAATAAAATAAATACCAGCATTTAACTCAAAAATAGGCATTAAATACTGAGGGGGT
>JAYUUR010000652.1:0-6908 GCA_043754475.1 Saprospiraceae bacterium
GCACCTCGTTTCTACACTCGATGACATCGGGTGGACGCTCAATCTACGCGGCTCCGATGTGGAATGTAATCCCGTTTTCATCGCCTATCTTGTCATTGCAAAAGATAAAAGCTACCTATTTATTGACCCTTCGCAAGTACCTGAGGATTTGAAAACTGTTTTGAACGATGACAATATTTTCATAAAAAATTATAACACTATCAGCGATTTTCTTTCACAACTCACTGATAAACAACGTGTTATAGTTGATACAGGCAATCTCAATTTCAAACTTTTTAATGCTATTAAAAAAGCGGAAGTCATCGAAGCCGAAACGTTTTCAAGCCCTATGAAGGCGATGAAAAACAAAACGGAAATGAAATATATCCGTGAAGTGATGGTGAAAGATGGCGTTGCCCTCGTGAAAGCCTTCCGTTGGTTAGAAAAAACGCTTGATGAACGCCCTGTCAGTGAATTTGAAATGGCATCTATGATAGCTCAATATCGCAGCGATCAGCCCAATTATTTTGGGGAAAGCTTCTCTGCTATTATCGGTTTCCAAAGCAACGGCGCAATTAATCACTATCATCCCACGCACGACAACTGCTCGATGATGCATAAAGAAGGTATCCTGCTCATGGACTCGGGCGGACAATACCTTGATGGCACAACGGATATTACACGCACGATTGCCCTCAGCCCACCGACTGCCGAGCAAAAACGCAACTACACCCTCGTTTTGAAAGGACATATTTCTATTGCCACTTTAAAATTTCCTGCCGGAACCAAGGGCGTGCAAATGGACATCCTCGCGCGGATGCACCTTTGGCAGCATGGCTTAAATTATGGTCATGGCACAGGTCATGGCGTGGGTTTTTTTATGAATGTACATGAGCCTCCGCAGGGCATTGTAGTAGGCTTAAACTCGCGTGGCACGACGCCTCACGAAATTGGAATGCTCACCTCCAATGAGCCAGGGTTTTATAAAGAAGGCGAATATGGTATCCGTATTGAAAATTTAGTGCTTTGCGTCGAAGCTGAAAAAACAGATTTCGCACAATTTTATAAGTTTGAAACGGTCACTTTATTCCCAATTGATACGACTTTGATAGATAATTCCCTCATGACACGCGCTGAAAAGGCTTGGTTCAATGCATATCACAAGCGAGTGAATCAAAAACTATCACCACATTTGAATGAAGAGGAAAAAGCATGGCTCTCAGAAAAATGTAAAAGAATTTAATATTTTATATTGTGGAAAAAGTCTTTGTTGAATTTAAATTAAGACTTACTTTTGCGAGTATTTTTAAAAAACCGGCTTTTTAAAAAATAAATAAAAAAGATTAAATATGAGCGATCAAGGTGCAACTAATTACGGCAGCAAAGGCAAATGCTTTGGGTATTTTATTATTTTTATCGTGTTATTTATTCTTCTTTGGGTTTTCCTGATTAATGGTAATTATAATTCTCTCGAACCTGCCAATTAAGTAGATTTTAGATTTTTAGATATTAGATATTAGATAGTTTCATAAAACAATTTCGCAAATCTAATGTCTAATATCTAACAGTCTAATATCTAACTATCTAAAAAGTAACTCCGCCGCCTATTGCAAGGTATTCTGCGCTAATACGGTGTGATTTCAAGTAAATGCCCGCATAAAATTGTGTCGCAGGTCGCCCGATAGGTGGAAAATACCAACGCAAACCCAATTTATCATACCATGAATCAGGTATAAATAGTGACTTATTTTTAGCTACATAAATGCCCAATTGCAGCAAAATACTCACTCGCCCAAACATCAATTCATCCGCTACATACACGCTGTATCGCGAGGCTTGCCTAAAAGCCTCATCCCGAGTCATGGCATGGGTGCTTTGCAAAGCGAAGGCATAAATATTTTTATTTTGCTCATATTCAAGCCCAATCATCAAGCGATTGACTTTATTGATATGATAAACTGCTGCCATCGAAGCAATATAAACTGGGTAACTTGGTCCACCGGGTATTGATGTTTCAGTAAAAGCCAATTCGGTATGCATACTCACACCAAATCTTTTATTCGGTTTTGAAGACAGTTGATGTCTAATATAATCGGCGGAATCTACTGGATCGGGGCAATAAATTAAGCCCAAATTGACGGCGGGAATATTAATCCCATAATTAGGCGTTTGCGAGCTACCGTTTGAAAAATGCGTAAAACTCAAGCCGCCCTGCACTTTCCAATGCTGACTGAGGGGTTTTTGAAGCTCTATTTTTATATGTGTGATGTTATTCAATTTTGAACCAACAGCATTATTGGTGGGATTGGTCAGAACGTCATAATGTTTTGTCAAAAAGGCTAAACCTGAACCGATTTGAAAATAACCCCTCAGTATTTTTGAGTTCAAAAACTTTAAATTGAGAGTCGGGCAAATGCCGTAAGCTGTACCGAATACATCTTCATCGCCCATATTAAAATAAAAAAAAGAAGCCCCTACTGAGGGGTATCGCTGCCACTGATGCCATTCTTTTTGACCATAAAGTTGCCAATTTGTATGAATTTCGATGCCTGTACTGAGGGGGGGCGGTGTGAACAAAAGCTTAGGTGTATGCTTAATTATTTTACCAAAGTGGCTATTCATTTCGATAGAAAAGCCTTTACTATTTTGAGCTATTATATTGAAAACAAAAGAGTTAAATATGCTAATTAAAATTAATTTTCTATAAATCATACAATTTGTTTTAATTGAACAATGCTTTGTAAGTCGTAAAAATAAGGCTAAAAGTAAAAAAATGTGAAAAAAGGTTTCGGAATGGTCTTTTAAGAAAAGTTCATACAGTACCTTTGCACCCAATTTGAATATATCATATTAATTATCAAGTTGAAATATGCCAAAAGATACCTCTATTAAGTCAGTCCTCATCATTGGAAGTGGACCGATTGTCATCGGACAAGCCTGCGAATTCGATTATGCAGGCACTCAAGCGTCCCGTTCACTTCGCGAAGAAGGCATCGAAGTCATCCTCATTAATTCCAATCCGGCTACGATTATGACCGACCCCGTTACGGCAGACCATATTTATTTGCTGCCACTGACCGTCGAAAGCATGATTCAGATTTTGGAAAAGCACAATATTGACGCCGTTTTGCCAACGATGGGTGGTCAAACGGCGTTAAATTTAGCCATTGAAGCCGACAAACAAGGCGTTTGGGAACGTTTTGGCGTACGGATGATAGGCGTAGATGTTGCTGCTATCGAACTCGCCGAAGACCGCGAGCAATTCAAGCAATTGATGCTCCGAATCGGGATGAAAGTCGCTCCTTCGTTCATCGCTAACTCTTACCTCGAAGGTTTTGAAGCAGCCCAAAAGATTGGTTATCCGCTGGTTATTCGCCCGTCGTTTACGTTGGGAGGCTCTGGCGGAAGTTTTGTCCATAAAGAATCTGAGTTTGGCGATGCTTTGAAACGCGGTTTGGATGCTTCGCCTACGCACGAAGTTTTGGTTGAAAAAGCAGTCTTCGGTTGGAAGGAATTTGAACTTGAATTACTGAGGGATTCAAATGATAATGTCGTGATAATTTGTACCGTTGAAAATCTCGACCCAATGGGCATTCATACGGGTGACTCGATCACGGTTGCTCCTGCCATGACACTCTCTGATACGGCGTTCCAACAAATGCGCTCGGATGCTATCCGCATGATGCGCTCGTTAGGCAATTTTGCAGGCGGCTGTAATGTTCAATTTGCCTTAAATCCTGAAACGGAAGAGTTGATTGCTGTCGAAATCAATCCGCGTGTAAGCCGTTCATCTGCTTTAGCATCGAAAGCAACTGGCTATCCGATTGCTAAAATTGCCGCTAAGTTGTCAATTGGTTACCATCTCAATGAATTAAAAAATCAAATTACCAAGACAACTTCTGCTTTCTTTGAACCGACCTTAGATTATGTCATTGTCAAAATGCCGCGTTGGAATTTTGATAAATTTCCTGGTGCTGATGATACTTTGGGTTTGCAAATGAAATCGGTTGGAGAGGTAATGTCAATAGGGCGCAATTTTCTTGAAGCCATGCAAAAGGCGTGTCAGTCGCAGGAAAATGGTCGTGCAGGATTGGGGGCAGATAAAAAAGAATGGATTAGAACGGAAGATATATTAAAACGCCTTGAAAAAGCCAGCGATGACCGTATTTATCGCGTGAAAGATGCTTTGCGCTTAGGTATTCCATCAAAAAGTGTTCAAAAATTGACGGGTATCGACCCGTGGTTTATTGGTCAAATCAAGAGATTGGTGAAATATGAGGATCAACTTCAACGCTATAATGTAGCCGAAGATATACCAACAGACTTTTTATTAGAACTCAAACAGCATGGTTATTCTGATGCTCAAATTGCTTGGGTTTTGAGAATAAAAGAAGAAGAAGTGACCCGTTTTCGCAAAAAATCAGGCATTCGCAGAACCTATAAAGTAGTGGATACTTGCGCGGCGGAGTTCGAGGCGAAGACTCCTTATTATTACTCGACTTTTGAAGGGGAAAACGAAAGTATTCCGTCTAATAAAAAGAAAATCATCGTCTTAGGTTCAGGTCCGAATCGGATTGGACAAGGCATTGAGTTTGATTATTGTTGTGTGCATGGTTTGTTGGCTATCAAAGAAGCCGGTTATGAAGCCATCATGGTCAATTGCAATCCTGAAACCGTCTCTACGGATTTTGATGTTGCCGATAAACTCTATTTTGAACCTGTTTATTGGGAACATTTGCTTGAAATCATTGAACTCGAGCAGCCCGAAGGCGTCATTGTTCAGTTAGGTGGTCAAACGGCTTTGAAATTGGCAGAAAATCTCCACAAAGCCGGTATCAGAATCATCGGTACCAGCTACGATAATATGGATATTGCGGAGGATAGAGGACGTTTTTCAGATATGCTCAAGGAGTTGGAAATTCCTTACCCGCCTTATGGTGTGGCGGCGGATACTGACGAAGCCTTAGAGTTGGCGAAGAGAATATCTTATCCTGTTTTGGTGCGCCCAAGTTATGTACTCGGTGGTCAGAGTATGAAAATTGTTATCAACGATGTGGAGTTAGAGAAAGCAGTGCTCAATATTTTCAAGCACATGCCTGACAACCGCGTCTTGATTGACCAATTCCTCGAACGTGCTAAAGAAGCCGAAATAGATGCTATCTGTGATGGTGAAGAGGTGTATATTATGGGTATCATGGAGCACGTGGAACCTGCAGGTGTTCACTCGGGTGATTCCGCGGCGTTGCTTCCTACTTATAGTTTAGGACCGATTGTGTTGGATCAAATGATAGAATACGCACATAAATTGGCTTTTGCCTTGAAAATCAAAGGCTTAATAAATATTCAATTTGCAATTAAAGATGATAAAGTCTATGTTATAGAAGCCAACCCTCGCGCTTCACGGACAACGCCTTTCATTGCCAAAGCCTACCAAGTACCGTTTTTGAATGTTGCGACTAAAGTGATGATTGGTTCACATAAATTGAAAGACTTTACTTTTGAACCTAAGTTGGAAGGCTATGCCATCAAAGTACCCGTGTTCAGTTTCAATAAATTCCCTAATGTAGATAAGAAATTGGGACCTGAAATGAAGTCCACAGGCGAAGCGATTCAATTCATTAAAGACTTGAAAGACCCATATTTTAGAGAATTGGATAGGAATCGGTATATGTATTTGTATCAGTAATTGAGTTAAATCATAGGAAGATTTTGAATCTTCCTATGATTTGGCTATGCCAATACCCCCTCAGTATAAAAGTTCCAACGCTACGTAAATCACCATTTTACGTAGTGTTTACAATTAAAGCACATCATAATTTTCAAAAAAGGATTATATTTGTCAAAAATAAAAGATATGACTACATCCAATATAGCCCAAACTTATGAGGAAATCAAAGCACAATATCCAGATGAGTGGATATTGATTGGCAATTTGGAACTAAAAGACCCTCTGTTGCAAACGAATATTAGCAGCAATTTCAAAAGTGGGGTTGTTTTGCTGCATGGTAAAGACCGTTTTAACATTGCTCGCCAATCCAAAGAAGCCCGAGTCGGCTATACCAATATTACGCTTATATACACAGGTAGCATACCCCAAAATCGTCCACTATGGCTAAAAATACATACCATTTCGAGTTAAAAACACCAGATAGCCTTATTGATGTTGAATGTCGGCTTAAAGATGAAAACTATAGATTTGCATTGGATACAGGGGCTTCTCATACGGTTATAGACCTTGCAGCCCTGATGATTGCGGGTTATGACTTGCATGATATTATCCGAACTGTTCAATTAGAAACAGGCAATGGCAGCGTAGATGGCTATATATTTAAGGTTTCAGCATTTACTGCCCTCGGCATTACACGCCATGATATGGAAATATGTTCTTACGATTTTTTTGGGAGTAATGTATTTGCTGAAATTCATGGTGTACTTGGTCTTGATTTTTTTATGGGCATAAAATTTTGTATTGACCTTGAAAAATTTGAAATAACTGTTTCTGACTAATATGAAAGACAATACCCCCTCAGTAAAAAGCCGTTTCGACATGTTCGAAGCGGCTTTTTCAATGATATTAATCGCCTCAATTGATAAATATTTGCCTAAAATATAGGTATCATTCATTTTTTTGATTTGATTTGCAAAGTGTTTATTCTCAAAAATCTTTATTGACCGCAATATCTACTTCCTTTTGATAGAACCCAATGACATAATCAGCCGAAAAGATGAAATAAAAGGCTTCGTGGCGACTGCTAAACTTGAGTTAGCGGTCAAACGGTGTATGGACTTCTACCGTGATTTTGGTATTGACGAGGATGATGATGCCGTTTTACTCAGTACAACCCTCTATATCATCATTGACAACGAAAAGAAAGGGCAATTAACACAGCAAGATGTAGCCGTGCAGAAGCAACAAGTCGCTCGCCGCA
>JAYUUR010000653.1:0-6877 GCA_043754475.1 Saprospiraceae bacterium
AGTTCAGGGGCTGAGGGTGGTTCGCACGTCTTGGATGCCTTGGATATTGACCCTTCGCGCAAATGCATCCGCTTCTCTTTTTCACATTATAATACCCTCGAAGAAGCCGATTATGTGATTGGAAAATTGGAAAAAATGTTGAAGTCGAAAGGCGTTCATATTCATTATTCAAGTGAAGACCTAAAAATTGATGTTGAAAACATGTAAAGCTTGTGCTGATTGTCAACTCTCAACTCACTCATCCCCACTGATATATTTATACGCCATAGTTGCCAAAACTGCACCGCCCAAACCACCGACCATATAAATCCATAAATTATTCCAAGTGCTTAAATGCGCTACACATGTTGCGATAGCCACAGCTGGATTGAAGACGCTACCCGACACACTCCCAAGCGTGTACATTAAGCCCGTAACAGTAAAACCGATAGCTAAACCATAGAAGTTATTGCCATCCAATGCTTTGGAAGTAGCGACCGTGAGGATGACCCAAGTTAAAACAAAGGCTCCTAACACTTCGGCTATCAGAGCTGGTACCATCGAAAAAAACTGAGGGGGGGAAGCAATAAAACCGACAGGCGGCTTGGCTGAAATCAGCACTGCCGTAATCATAGCTGCTGCAACTGCACCTGAAATCTGCGCTATCCAGTAGAATCCCATTTCCTTCAAATTGATTCTACCTCTTAAATATATGGCTAATGAAATAGCAGGATTGAATTGCGCTCCAGAAAGATAGCCCATAGAATAAATCAAAACCATGAGCATAGAACCTACTGCCAGAGGCTGTAAATCAGCCGATACTTTGCTGTAAGAAGTCATGCAGATAGTCAAAACAAGGAAAAAAGTGCCGATAAACTCGACTATATATTTTTTCAGACTCATAGTCTTTTATTAAATTTTGTAGTGGTTTCTACGAATCCCTGATAATTAGGTTTTCGATTTTACTTACTTTTGGGCAAACTTATTCAAAATTTAACAATGAAAGAAATTTTTCCTTTAAAAAGCAACATAACATATCGTTTACAAAAAAAACCCGATGCCTGAGGTTTAGGCATCGGGTATCGAACGTGTTAGCTCGTCATTTTGCAATAACGATAGTTTTGAGACGCATTGTCATTTTAAAGTCACAGAAGTTTACTTTTATTAACAAATCATTATATTTTAATATGAAAATAGCATTGGTTGGATACGGAAAAATGGGTAAAACCATAGAAAACATCGCCATACTGAGGGGGCATGAAATTACCCTGCGCTTAGACATCAACAATCCAGAAGATTTTGAAAAACTTTCTGAGGCGGATGTTGCCATTGAATTTACGCGCCCTGAGTCAGCGGTCGGAAATCTTGAAAAATGTATTGCAGCAGGTGTGCCTGTGGTGTGTGGTACGACGGGGTGGCTCAAGCATTTTGATGACATTTCTGCTAAGGCAAAGGCAAAAAATAGCGCATTTTTTTATGCTTCTAATTACAGCATCGGCGTTAATATTTTCTTTGAAATCAATAAGCGACTGGCTGAAATGATGAATACGCAACCACAATACGAAGTAAAAATGGAAGAAATTCACCATACTCAAAAATTAGATGCGCCAAGTGGCACGGCGATTACATTGGCTGAAGGTATTTTTCAAAATATAGGTAGGAAAACAAATTGGGTGTGTACGGCTGAAAATATGCCCAATGTCACTGCGAGTCACGCAGCAACAGAAGGGTCTGAAAAGGACATTGTTATCACTGCCAAACGCATTGACCCTGCACCGGGTACGCATACTGTCACCTACGATTCTCCGATTGACACCATCGAAATCACGCATACAGCACACTCCCGCGAGGGTTTCGCAACGGGTGCGGTGTTGGCTGCAGAGTGGCTTTTTGGAAAAAAAGGCGTGTTTTCTATGAAAGATATGTTGGGGTTTTAAAGTTGTTACTATTATATGTGTATTTTTAACCCTTAATTTCGCATATTATAATAAATCTCATAACACCCCCTCAGTAAAATGCCATTTTAACTATAAAAAACATTTTTCAAAATGAAACAAACATTTTTACCTCTTTTAATTCTCTTTATTTCAAACACCTTACTGGCTCAAAATTATACCTACCTCAAAGCCGACAGGCTATTTGATGGAGAAATTCTACATGAAAAATGGGGTGTTTTAATTAAAGACAATGTGATTGAAACCGTTGATAATCAAGCAGTTGTAGAGAAAAATTTACCACATAATACTAAAATTATTGACTTAAAAAATGCCACACTCCTACCTGGTTTGATTGAAGGACATTCTCACCTATTATTACATCCTTACAATGAAACCAATTGGGATGACCAAGTCCTCAAAGAGTCGCGCGCTGAACGAGTAGCCAGAGCAACAGTCCATGCCGAAAGAACGCTGAAAGCAGGTTTTACGACTGTCAGAGACCTCGGTACTGAGGGAGCAGATTATGATGATGTAGGTTTGAAAATAGCCATTGAAAAAGGCGTGATAAAAGGTCCGCGCATGATAGTGGCAACTCGCGCACTCATCGCAACGGGTAGTTACGCGCCCAAGGGATTTAGTGCGGACATCACTATTCCACAAGGTGCGGAGGAAGCCGACGGCATAGACAATTTGACACAAGCCGTGCGCCGTCAAATCGGTAAAGGTGCGGATGTGATAAAAATATATGCCGATTATCGTTGGGGTTTGATGGGAGAAGCCAAACCGACTTATACGATTGATGAAATAAAACGCATCGTGGAAGTGGCAGCGAGCAGCGGTCGCCCGACAGTGGCTCATGCAGGTTCTGCCGAGGGGATGCGACGTGCTATACTCGGCGGTTGCGAAACGCTGGAACATGGCGACGCAGGCACGCCTGAAATTTTCAAACTTATGGCATCTAATAACGTTTGCCTATGCCCTACCCTCGCTGCGGGCGATGCTGTTAGCCAATATCGAGGCTGGCGAAAAGGGATTGACCCCGAACCTGAGAGCATTAAAAATAAACGCGTGACTTTCAAACAGGCGTTGGATGCTCGTGTAAAAATATGCTTTGGCGGCGATGTCGGCGTTTTTCCACATGGCGATAATGCACGGGAGCTTGAAATGATGGTGGATTATGGCATGACACCGATTGAAACACTCAAGTCCGCTACAAGTATCAACGCCGATGCCTTCCATATTGCTAATAGAGTGGGTCGATTGCAGAAAGGGCTTTTAGCAGATATTATAGCAGTAGAAGGCAATCCGATTGAAGATATCAAGGCGATTCGCAAAATAATATTGGTAATGAAAGATGGGAAGCTGTAAACTTTTAAAAAAATGTCAAAATACTGAGGGGTATTCTTTTTTTTAAAATAAAACCTACTATCTTTGCACCGCTTTTGAAGAAAAGCTCAGTTTTTACTAAATATTCTACCCGAGGCGGGCGTGGCGAAATTGGTAGACGCATCAGACTTAGGATCTGACGCCGCGAGGTATGGGGGTTCGAGTCCCTTCGCCCGCACTTATTAAGGCTGACTCAAAAGTTGAGTCAGCCTTATTTTTTTTCTCCTAATTCGTTGATTATCAACGACTTTTATTTAACAATTTTTCACCATTAATTTATAAATAAAAATGTCCAACGTCGTCAGAACAGATATTGACTCGGTGAATGCCGTATTGACGGTGACTATTCCGAAGGAGGAATATCTCAATAAAGTCCAACAAGATATAAAAAAGTATTCGCAAAAGGCACCCATGAAAGGTTTCCGCCCGGGCAAAACGCCCCCTACATTGGTCAAAAGAATGTACGGTCAGCAATTCCTCATGGACGCTGTGAATGATAAAGTGCAAGAGCATTTGAATACATATTTGCAAGCTGAAAAAATGGAGATGCTTGGTCAGCCGATTCCTTCTTCAGAGCAAGACAAATTCGATTTGGATTTGAAAAATCCACAAGATTTGACCTTCAAATTCGATATTGGCTTGACCCCTCAGTTTGAACTGAAAGGTTTGGAAGGCGTATCTTACGAGCGTTATGCTATTCAGTTAGATGAAAAAATGGTGACCGATGAATTGGAAAAAGCACTCAAAGGCGGTGATAAAAATGAAGAAGCAGAAGGTTTGGTGCAGGAAAATGACGTCATTACTTTGAAAATCAAAGAAGTAGGCGGTACTTTAGAAAATGAGGTCGCCGTTTCTATTAATTGGTTGACCGAGGATATGCAGTCCGTCTTTTTGACTCAATCGAAAGGCGATACTTTGACCATCAATATTTTTCAATTAGAAAAAGAAACGACCCCTCAGTATGTTCGCAAATATTTCCTCGGTTTGGAAGAAACCGATGAGCGCGAAGTGAATGAAAACTTTCATGCGACGATTATCAAAATTATGCGCGCGGCAAAACCTGTTATGGATGAAAATTTCTTTCAAAAGAATTTCGGTGTGGCTACTGAAGATGAAGCGCGTGAGAACATTATTATGATGCTCGGTCAGAATTATGAAAGTCAAGCGGATGCCTTATTATTGCGTGAATTTCAAGACCGTTTGATGAAAGAAAGTGCCGTTCAGTTGCCTGATACCTTCTTGAAACGCTGGTTGAAAACGCAAAATAAAGACTATACTGACGACTTGATTGATAAAGATTATGCCCGTTTTGCTGATAATATGCGCTGGTCGTTGATTCGGTCAAAAATATTGAAAGAGAATAATCTTGAGATTACGCACGAGGAATTGAGAACTTATTATGCCAATAAAATACGCGGCTATTTCGGCGGCATGCCTCTTGATGATTCTTTTATTGGCAGCCTTGTGGACAAAGCGATGGACGATGAAAAACAATTCAATGACCTTTACGAAGATGTCATGACGGAGAAAGTTTTCAATGCCATGAAAGAGACAGCAACACTGGTTAGTAAGCCTATTTCAGCAGATGAATTCAATTCTGTGATGGCAACGGCTCGTTTTGAAGCGTCAAAATCGCGTGGAGAAATCAGTGAGGTTGAGCCAGCAGAAGAAGTAGAAGCATAATTTCAAGTCATTTCAAAAACAAAAGCAGCCGCACAGCGTAAACTTAAAGGTCGCTTTTGCGGCTGTTTTTTTTCTGAAATTTCAACAAAGACGATAAAATTGCGTTACATTCATTACATTTATGTTTGTTTAACTCTGCTTGATTGACGCACATTAATTTAAAAATCCATATTTAAAAATACACTAAAATAGAGACCGATTATGATTCCTAAAGATGAGTTTAAAAAATATGCCACCAAGCACATGGGCATGAGTACTATGCACCTTGAAAAATTCATGGAAAAAAGTGTGCAAGGCGTATCAGTTCCGAATATCCATAATTTCACGCCAGCAGTTATCGAAGAGCGCCAATTGAATGTCGCTCAAATGGACGTATTCAGCCGTTTGATGATGGATAGAATTATTTTTTTAGGCGTTGCTATCAATGATTATGTTTCAAATGTCGTTCAAGCGCAGCTCCTTTTCTTAGAAAGTACCGACCCAAAACGCGATGTACAAATGTTCATCAACAGCCCGGGCGGTTCAGTGATTGATGGTTTTGGTATTTACGACACCATGCAATATGTTTCGCCAGACGTTTCTACTATCTGCACGGGCATGGCGGCATCAATGGGTGCTTTCCTATTGTGTTCAGGTGTGAAAGGCAAACGCAGTGCCTTGACGCATAGCATGGTGATGATTCATCAGCCATCGGGCGGTATGCAAGGGCAGTTTTCAGATATGGAAATCAGCTACAAACTTATCAGAACGCTTCGCCACTCGCTGTACACGATTATCGCTGAAAATTGCGGAAAGACGTTTGAAGAAGTTGAGAAAGACTCCGATCGCGATAACTGGATGTCAAGCACTGATGCTAAAACATATGGCTTGATTGACGAAGTATTAGTCAGAGGTGTTAAAAAAGTTTAATAAACAATGAATAACTGCTTAGGTGGTCGCCCCAGAGGGGCTAAATATCGGTAGAAAAAAATGAGTCGAAAAAATCCGGGATATTACTGCTCGTTTTGTGGGCGAGATAAGTCGCAAGTGGGCATTCTCATTGCAGGTGCTGAAGGGCATATCTGCGAAATATGCGTAGAGCAAGCCCTCGAAATCGTCGAACAGGAAATTGGCACGACCAATCCTGCTGCTAAAAAGAAAAAAGGTGCTAAAAAAGAGGAAAAAGAATGGACGCCTATCGTTAAAAAACCGGCTGAAATCAAGTCTTATCTTGACCAATATGTAGTCGGTCAAGATGATGCTAAAAAGGTTTTAGCGGTAGCCGTTTACAACCATTACAAAAGATTGGGTCAAAATACCCGCTCCAATACTGTTGGTGAAATCAATGAATGGGAAGACGTTGAGATTGAAAAATCCAATATCCTTTTCGTTGGGCGCACAGGTACGGGTAAGACTTTGATGGCTAAAACCATCGCCAAACTCCTCAATGTCCCTTTCTCAATCGTGGATGCTACGGTATTTACAGAAGCTGGTTATGTGGGTGAAGACGTGGAAAGTATGCTCGCTCGCTTGCTGCAAGTCTGCGATTATGATGTCAAAGCTGCCGAGCGCGGTATTGTTTATGTCGATGAAATTGATAAAATTGCACGAAAAGGCGATAATCCAAGTATCACACGCGACGTATCGGGCGAAGGCGTTCAACAAGGTTTGTTGAAAATGCTGGAAGGAACGGATGTGCAAGTGCCACCGCAAGGCGGCAGAAAGCATCCTGAACAAAAGCTAATAACAGTCAACACCAATAATATTCTTTTTATCTGCGGTGGTGCTTTCGATGGCATTGAAAAAGTGATTGCAAGGCGCATGAATACCCAAGTGATTGGCTTCAATGCTGAAATGAAATCGCAAATTGATCGTGAAAACCTGCTGCAATATATCACGCCGCAAGATGTCAA
>JAYUUR010000654.1:0-6865 GCA_043754475.1 Saprospiraceae bacterium
TCATGTGTTTTCCTTGCAAAAATACCTGTTTTAACCCTTTTGCTATGGCTTTAAAAAATCTTCGGAGTTTTCAGTATAACTAAGTGTTCTAACGCATACTAAGAATCCCTCTTCTGATTGGTCAATGATGAAAAATCAATAAAAAGATTTGCCATCAATTTCTCACCAACTCTAATTGTATACACATAATTTTCATTAAGGCTCTTTTACCCTTCTTTTATCTTTTGCACCTTCACTTTGAGCGATGCTCGAATTTTCTTCAGCGCGATAATCTATTGAAACTGACTTTTTGTCAGATTATTAATACGGTTTTTAGGCTTTGATACTGAGGGGTCGTATATTTGCCGTTAATAACATTTTTACAATCTATTTTATGAGCAATAATTTGCAATCTATTAAACAACGTTTTGGAATAATCGGCTCATCCAAGCTTTTGGATGCTGCTTTAGATACCGCCGTGCGTGTGGCTGCTACTGATTTGACGGTATTGATTCAAGGCGAAAGTGGCGTTGGTAAAGAGGTTTTTTCTAAGGTTATTCATTCTCTTTCGGCGCGTAAACATAATCAATTTATTGCCATCAACTGTGGTGCAATACCATCAGGCACTATCAATTCAGAACTTTTTGGACATGAAAAAGGTGCATTTACAGGTGCAGTCAACGATAGAAAAGGGTACTTTGAAACCGTCAACGGTGGCACTATATTTTTAGATGAAATTGGTGAAATGCCTTTGGATACTCAGGCTTTGTTATTGCGCGTTTTAGAAAATGGAGAGTTAGTACGAGTCGGTTCATCGAAGGTAGATAAAACAGATGTACGGGTGATTGCTGCCACCAATATTCAGTTGGATGAAGCTGTAAGGAAAGGAACTTTTAGAGAAGATTTATATTTTCGTTTGAGTACTGTCCCTATCAAAGTACCGTCTTTGAAAGAGCGTTCTGAAGATATTTATTTGCTTTTTCGCAAGTTTTCAATTGATTTTGCAGATAAATATCGCACTTCACCCATTCAATTGGATGATCGCGCACGCATGATTATTGAACGCTATTCGTGGCCCGGCAATATTCGAGAATTGAAAAATGTAGCGGAGCAACTTTCAGTGCTTTCTCAAGAAAAAGTGATTACGGGTGAGGATTTAATGACCGCCATGCCGCAACTTTTAAAGCGACCTTTGCCCGCTTCGCAACGCAGGAACGGTGGTAATTTTGAGGAAAGAGAAATCATGTACAAGCTACTTTTTGATATGAAAAATGACTTGAATTATTTGAAAACAGTCATTGCTGAATTAATTAAAAATAATAATTTGAGTGTACCTAATTCGTTGAATATCAACAATTTAGCTTTACCTTCGCCTTCATACTCCAACGCACAAGGGTATCAAGATTTTAGGCAACCTTCTAATGGGTACAACAATTCGGATGATATGTTTTATGACGATACTGAAACCGTTGCAGACATCGACAATGATGATATTAATACTCAGCCAAGGTTTTCTCAACAGCCCATAATTATACAGAAAAATAAAGCAAATGCCTACGATGAAGAAGTCGTAGAAGTGGTGGAAGAAAGCCTTGATATGGCTGAACATGAAAAAAATCTCATCGTCAAAGCGTTAAAGAAGCATAATAATAGACGAAAAGAAGCCGCTGATGATTTAGGCATTTCAGAACGGACTTTGTATAGAAAAATTAAAGAATATCTTTTGGATTGATGTTGGTTGTTTGTATTAAAATAAATAACAGAACTTGCTGCAAGTTATAATACATAAAGAATGAATTTGAAAATACCCGTTTTTATCCTAATAATTGCCGTTTTATCAGGATGTTATTCGTTGAGAGGCGTCATTATTTCTCCTGACACAAAGACCTTTTCAGTCAGTTTATTTACCAATAGTGCTTCTACTGCACCGCCTACATTGGCACAGACTTTCACTGAAAAACTAAAAGATAAAATACGCAATAATACCCGGCTGAACCTCGTCAATACTGAGGGGTCTGACTTAGCTTTCACGGGTTCTGTCGTCGGTTTTGAAGTCATCGCGGTAGCACCTCAACCCAATCAACCTGCTGCATTCAACCAGCTAAAAATAACGATTGCTGTAGAAATGACGGATAATAAAAATGAAAAAGGCTCATGGAAACAACAGTTTAGTTTTCAAGCGGAATTCCCTGGTTCGAGCCAGTTATTAGCCGTTCAAGACCAATTAATTAAACAAATTACAGATAAGATTTTAGAAGATATTTTTAATAAAGCCTTTACTGAAAATTGGTGAACCATGAATAATGAGCAACTAATAGCCTATTTAAAAGACGAATCCTATCTCTACACTCTGTCTTATGAGGAACTGAAAACATTGGTGGTTCAATATCCTTATGCGACGAATTTGCGCGTGCTTTTGCTTAAAAAATCTTATATCGAACAAAACAAAGATTATGAACGCAATTTGCAAATGGCAGCGGCGTATTCTACCAATCGGCGATTTTTATACAAGCTCGTTAGAAAATTAAAAACCCTTCAAAATATTCCTGAAAATGTCATTTTAGGAGAGGATTACCTTGAGTTGACGGAGTTGAGCAATATTGAAAAAATGCTTGAAGGGCGACATGTTTCTGAAATTTATAACGACAACACTGTGGCTTTGAATTCAGATTTGCAATTAGATTGGGGTGGGGTAGAATTTGGAGACAACATCAATATAAGTACTGATAATTCAGAAGATGATAGTTCAGATTTTATAGATTTGACAATGCCTTTTCAAACTGATATTTCAACAGAATTTACAGTTGAAAGCCATCATAATTATGATGAAAACCATCACAATTATGATGAAAAGGAAGTAGATTTAGCTATTGAGCATATTTTATCAGAATTTGGTGCATCTGCTTTGGATAAAAACGACAATCCAAAAGAAATTCCACATCCAACAGAGCCGCTCGATTTTGAAAATTTAGAAGACATTAGAGAAATACCAGATTCACAAGAGCCTGAAAATCAAATCATTGATGAAGAAATCAAGCATTTTGAGGAACTTGATGATAATAGGGAATTTATTGAAAATCAATATTTTGCAGAAAAAAAACAAGAGAACCAAGATACCCATTGGCAGATACTTGAGCCTATTTCTTTTGAAGAAGAAAGCATGATGAAAAAATCGGATGTAGAAATGGAAATCGTCCATCACGGGAAGGCGATTGTAATAGATAGTAATCCAACTGTGGATGCTACTGAATCGCCTAAATTGAGCTTTTCAGAATGGCTGCGTCAATTCAAAGTGACATTGCCTGAAAATATTACAACAACGACTCCTCCAAAAGAAGTTGCATCGCCTATTACGCCGATAGTTTCTACACAAAATATTGATAATAAAATAATTACACATACAAATATACCTACACCTACCGATAATAAACATGTATTAAACGAAAGCATCTTGGCATTGATGTTTGAAAAACCGCAAGATTTGCCAGATAATTTATTCGGATTGAACAATCCTTCTTTAGATAAAAATGAAGATTATTTTGCAGATAACCTTGATGAATTGTCAGAAGATGAAATGCCTAAAAAGAAGAAAAAGAAAAAACACATGCACGAATTAGCAGCAAAAAGCATAGAAGAAAATGATGATATGATTTCGGAAACATTAGCAGACATTTTAGCTTGGCAAGGCAATTATAAAAAATCTATAGAAATGTATAAAAGATTATGTTTGTTAATTCCTGAAAAAAGTGATTACTTTGCAGCCAAAATTGAAAAATTACGTAATACAAATTTATAATTCCCTTTAAATGCGTTTTTACTTAGTTTTTCTAACAAACTCCATTGGAGAAAATCAGATTTTTGTACATTAAAAAAGATAAAAAATGTTAACGACTCTAACAGTATTAATTGCGATTGTGGCACTCTTATTAATTGGTGCAGTATTGATTCAAAACCCAAAAGGTGGCGGTATTGACTCTACTTATGGGTCAGGTGCGAACCAAATGTTTGGTGCAGCTCGCTCGGCTGATGCTATTGAAAAAATCACTTGGTACTTGGCTGCTGCTTTATTTATTTTGTGTGTTGCTTCTTATTTCTTCATTTCAAAAGGAGCAGGTGTAACAGATATTAAGTTGCAATCTCAATGATTTTAACTCATTTGCTTTTAACTGGGCAAAGGTTCTTGAAGATAGAACAGGGAGGCATCCTGAATTTTGTAACATACAAAATTCGGGATGTTTTTTTTTAGCTAAGAGCGGCAGCGCCGCGAAATATTTGTAGTAAACAACCCAACAATGTTTCGTAAGGTGCAGCGCACCGAAATATTATATGTGAAAGGTATCGGTGCGCTGCACCTTAACGAAATGAGTAACTGGTTTTGCTACAAATATTGAGGTGCTCTGCACCCTTTGCGTAACATCAGTAAATAAAATAAACGATGGAATGACAAATTGTCGTGATAAAATTTCACCCCCTCAGTATTTAAAGCTACTTTTGCGCGCCTTGAAGCAAAGAATCGGCAATATTGGCAGAAAAAATCTGAAAAAATCGCTTGGCACATTAAATGATAGGCTTTGAGCAGTATTAATTTTCATTAACAATTATTGTTTAACCAAATTCGCAATTCAAAAATCTATTCGACTATGAAGCCGATAAACGACAGAGTAGTAGTGAAGCCCGCACCGGCAGAAGAGAAAACTAAGGGCGGCATCATTATCCCGGACACAGCTAAGGAGAAACCACAACGCGGTGAAGTCATTGCTGTAGGTCCCGGCAAAGAAGGCAAAGCCTTACACGTTAAAAAAGGTGATATGGTACTTTATGGAAAGTATTCAGGTCAGGAGATGTCTCTCGAAGGTGAGGATTATCTTATCATGCGTGAAGATGATATTCTTGTCATCCTTTAAACAATTTTGAACCCTGATACTGAGGGGGTGTTATCAGTAGTTATCTTAAATAATTTTAATTCATAAAAAAACTAAAATCAGCATATTATGGCAAAGGAAATAACCTTTAACGCCGATGCGAGAGAGCAGCTTAAAAGCGGAATTGACGCTCTCGCTAATGCAGTAAAAGTGACATTAGGACCTAAGGGTCGTAACGTTGTTATTCAGAAAAGCTTTGGTGCACCCATCGTCACTAAAGATGGTGTAACAGTTGCGAAAGAAATAGAATTGACTGATCCTATTGCTAATATGGGCGCACAAATGGTGAAGGAAGTCGCTTCTAAAACGGCTGATGCAGCAGGTGATGGAACAACTACGGCAACTGTTTTGGCTCAAGCAATGGTACATGCTGGCTTGAAAAACGTAGCAGCAGGTGCTAATCCAATGGATTTGAAGCGGGGTATTGAGAAAGCAGTGAGAAAAGTTGTTGAAAATTTGAAATCTCAAACTGAGCACATCAATAAAGATTTTCAAAAAATTCAACAAGTAGCGGCTATTTCAGCCAATAACGATGATGAAATCGGTGCTTTGATTGCTAATGCTATGGAGCGTGTTTCAGTTGACGGTGTTATCACGGTTGAAGAAGCAAAAGGAACGGATACATACGTGGAGGAAGTAATCGGTATGCAATTCGATAGAGGCTACCTTTCGCCTTACTTCATCACGAATGCAGATACGATGGTGGCAGAATATGAGAATCCATTGATTCTTATTTATGATAAAAAAATCAGCAATATGCAAGAGATGTTGCCGATTTTGGAAAAATCATTGGGTACAGGTCGTCCGCTTTTGATTATTGCAGAAGATGTGGATTCTCAAGCATTGGGTGTATTGGTGGTTAACCGTTTACGCGCTGGTTTGAAAGTAATTGCTGTAAAAGCACCGGGTTTTGGTGACCGTCGTAAAGCAATGTTGGAAGATATTGCAATCTTAACAGGCGGTACAGTTATCAGCGAAGAGCAAGGTTACAAATTAGAAAACGCAGGTTTGGAACATTTAGGCAATTGTGAAAAAATCACAGTTGATAAAGATAATACAACCCTTGTAAACGGTAAAGGTGTTGATAGCGACATCAAAGCCCGTATCAACCAATTGAAAGGTCAAATCGAATCAACTACAAGCGATTATGACCGTGAGAAACTTCAAGAGCGTTTGGCTAAATTGGCTGGCGGTGTAGCTGTTCTTTATGTTGGAGCAGCGACTGAAGTAGAAATGAAAGAGAAAAAAGACCGTGTTGACGATGCTTTACATGCAACGCGTGCAGCTATTGAAGAAGGTATCGTAGCAGGCGGTGGTGTGGCTTTGATTCGCGCTATCACAGCTATCGAGGGTTTCGAAGGCTTGAATCCTGATGAAACGACCGGTATTGATATTGTTCGTAAGGCATTGGAAGCTCCTTTGCGCATTATTGCTGAAAATGCAGGTGTTGAAGGCAGTGTAGTGGCAATGAAAGTTAAAGCCGGTGAAGGTGCTTTTGGCTATAATGCTCGCACTGACAAATACGAAGACCTCAAAGCGGCGGGTGTTATTGACCCTACGAAAGTGGCTCGCGTAGCTTTGGAAAATGCAGCATCTATTGCCAGCATGGTATTGACAACTGAATGTGTCGTTAGTGATAAGCCTGAAAAAGAGGCTGGTCATTCTCACGCTCCTTCGGGTATGGGTGGCATGGGCGGCATGATGTAATAAAGTAGTGCGGAACGCTAATTCCGCATACGTACACATTTAAGCAGAACTCAAGTTCTGGGCTACAATTAAAACCTTTCCATTCATTTGGAAAGGTTTTTTTTTGATTTATATGAGGAATTCACAAACCTATAAGGTTTTTTAAAACCTTATAGGTTTAGTAAACTACTGTCTAACAAAAAAGAATAATATGAAAAAGGAGTACGCAAATTGCCTATAAATAATTTGTGAAAAAGAAAAATAAGCAATCTGCGGTA
>JAYUUR010000655.1:0-6857 GCA_043754475.1 Saprospiraceae bacterium
ATTTGAAGTAAAGGCTTAAAATATTGGTAAATAAATGCGCCGTTTTAAAAAGCAATTGTCGTTTGGCAGTTGCTTTTTTTATGGTGGATACCCCCTCAGTATTTTGAACAATTTTGACATAAAATCTATATTTTCAACGCTTTACATATTATGTATTTTTAATTTTTAAATTAATAAAAAATTTTCAACGTATTTTTACGTTATAAAACTAAAATAAAAGTTGCGAATGTGAAATACGTAACGTAATTTTACGTTATAAAATAAATAAAGATGGAAGATGGAGAAATTGACAAAAAAAGAAGAAGAAATCATGCAAATCATCTGGCAGTTGGAACGCTGCACAGTGAGCGATATTTTAGACGTGATAGAGCGTACCGAAGGCAAACGTCCGCCGCATAGCTCGATAGCAACGGTCGTGCAAATACTTGAAAAAGACCGCCGATTTTTAGATTACAAGGCTTTTGGTAAGACCTATGAGTATTTTCCCATTATTTCCAAAGATGATTATGGTAAAAAAACGCTTACCAAATTCATCAGCGATTATTTTGAAGGTTCGGCTTCCAACCTCGTTTCTGCCTTAGTAAAAGATGAAAAATTAGATGCCGATGAATTGAAAAAACTGTTGGATTTACTTGATTCATAAAAACCTAAAATCATGCTCACTTACTTCCTCCAAGTCAATCTCTGTTGGCTCGTATTCTATGGGCTGTATTACGTGCTTTTGAGCAAAGAGACATTCTTTAAGCTCAATCGTATCTATTTGATTATCAGTCTGTTATGTGGATTGGCTTTGCCATTTTTTACAGAAAAATTGAGCCATATGGAAGCCGTTTCAACAATGCCCATTATGGAAATAGTGCAGCCCATAGCGCAAAGCATTTCTATTTTTCAAGAAAATATTGAAATGCAAATGCCTTCAACAGAAACTTCTTGGAATATATGGCAGATACTGAGGGGTCTGTATATTTTAGGCACGATATGGTTTTTAACACAATTTGTTTTGGGTTTATGGAGAATATTCAAACTGTATAAAAATGGCGTTAAAGAGAAAAATAAGGGCTTCACGCTTGTTAATACTGAGGGGGTCAAAACACCTTTTTCATTTTTTAATTTAATTTTTATCAATTCTGAAATTGCACAAAACGTTGATTTTCAACAGATTATAATTCATGAAAAAGCCCACGTGCAACAAAAACACTCTTTCGATATTGTCGGCATGGAAATACTGAGGGGTCTGTTTTGGCTCAGTCCTTTGGTGCATTTGTACGCCCGCAGCTTGCGCCATGTACATGAATATTTAGCAGATGCTGCAGTCCTAAATAAAATTGAAAAAAAGCAATATGGTCGCTTATTAATCAACCAAACGGCTGCCGGAAGCGGTTTGGTTCTCGCTAATCACTTCAATTTTTCACAACTAAAAAAACGTGTAATCATGATGACTCGGACTCGGTCGCAACGCGTGGCGTTGGTGAAATATACTTTGGCTGCTCCCCTTTTTATTGTTTTAATCATCCTTTTGGCTTCGCCTAAAAATGGTTTGATGGCTAAAACGGAAGTTTTGAGTGAGAAAATCGCTCATAATGTTGCTAAAATCGAAAGTAAAATTCAAAATTCAACACCAATCAATAACAATGTAAAGCCAAAGCCAGCAATCAATAAAGTTGATACAGTTAATAAACCGCAAAGTTCTGACTTTTTTGACCCAAGGGTTCGATTGGCAGGCAAGTTAGAAGGAGTGATTAGTAAGGAGTCTTTTCAAAAGCAAAAGTTTTTAGACCTTATTCAGCCAATTTACAATCCTCCGATGGTATGTAATATTCTAAGTTTTCATCTTATTAGAGTGCCTTTTGGTTCAGAATTGAAACAAGAAGTAAAAAATACTGGGCAACAATTCAATCATGAAACCTTGAAGCTGATTCAACAAGCAGAAAATGGGGACACATATTTATTCGTCAATATTAGAGGTATTTATAGTGGTGATGCTGCTGCCAGATTTTTAAGCAATTCTATATTTACTATTGGAGATAATATTGAAGATTTATTGGGAGTTTCTCCTTCAGAGACTAAAAGCAATTCTAAAGACAAAATCCCTCAGCCATTCCCTACACTCAATGGTTTAAGAGGTAGCAGTATAGAAATAAAAAAATTTAAAGAATTGGATGAAATAATTCCTTATGAAAAAAATGAAATTGGATATTTTAAAGCAATTTCTAAAGATTTAGGTGAAATTGAAAGTTTTACTATAAGAATTAAAGATGAAGGAGAAACTATATTTTGCCAAGGCAATCAATTCAATAAAACTGCTAAACAGTTAATTTACAATGCTAAACAAGGCAATACCTATCATTTTGAAAATATCATATTTAAAATGAACAGCGGAGTCATGCTAAAATGGAATTTAGGTGAAATGTATTTTTCAATTAAAAAAGTACCCGTTATTGAGTGGTCAACAAGAGCTGAATGGTTTGTAAAACCATTGCCACCTATTAACATTTTTAGAGAGGTTCCAGCAGATGCTGAATTATTGACATGCACCATTAATCATTATAAAAACGGCGAGCAAAAGCCATCAGAGCGAGTCCAATTTATGGGTTTTACATGGTCGGAAGAAGCCAGTCAATTGTTCCAAAAAGCGCAAATTGGAGATGTTTATGAATTTACCAATATAAAAGCGAGAAGACGAGGACACACCAAAATTGATGATTTTGCATCTATTCGATATAAATTGAATTAACTTAAAACATTAAAATCATGCTCACTTACTTCCTCCAAGTCAGCCTTTGTTGGCTCGTATTTTATGGCTTGTATTACAGCCTTTTGAGCCGCGAGACGTTCTTTCGTCTCAATCGTATCTATTTGATTATCAGTCTGTTATGTGGATTGATGGCTCCTTTTGGGCAGGTATTTATTGAAGTGAAAACGACCAGCCCAACGGTGGTGATGTTAGAGCCGTTTGTGGTGACGGCTAAGGCTTTTCAGCATAAATTAACCGCCAATACTGAGGGGGTCATGTCTCTTCAATTTTTTATTCAACTGATTTATTGGTTGGGAGTTGCGGTTATGTCTTTAAGATTTCTAAGCGGACTTTTCAAAATTTTCAGATTATATAAGCATAGTCAAAAAGTACACCATGAGGCTTTTATCATAGTCAATACTCAAAGAGTACATCTACCGTTTTCATTTTTTCATTATATTTTTATCAACCCCAATGTTTTAGAAACAGCTGATATTCAACAGATTATACAACATGAAAAAGCACATGTGAAGCAACGCCATTCCCTCGATGTGGTGTTTGTTGAAATTTTAAACATTTTGTTTTGGTGCAATCCCATCATTTATTTTTATAGACATTCACTCAGAAATATCCACGAATATTTAGCGGATGCCGCTGTTTTGAGGTCAGTCTCGACCCCTCAGTATGGGCGGCTTTTAATCAAGCAATCGCAGTCCGGACCTGCGCTTGCTTTAGCCAATCACTTTATTTTTTCACAACTTAAAAAACGAATTATTATGATGACTCGTAATCGCTCGCAACGCGCGTCGTTGCTCAAATATGTTATTGCCGCACCGCTTTTCACTGTTTTATTAACCCTTTTTGCTATGCCGAACAATGAGGTGATGGCTAAAACAAAGGATTTAAGTACAAAAATGGATGAAACGGTGAAAGCCATTGATAAAGAAATTAAACAAAAAACAAATGCACAAATCGTTGAAAATAAAGCAGTTAAGCCTGTTTTAATTCAGAATACTCCAGTGGCAGTTATAGCATTACAGTCCAATTATGCACCTGACCCCATACCTGTTTTAGGAGATGGACAACGGGGCAGTATTATTACAGCCGAAGAATTTAAACGGCAAACCAAAATGATTTGCATAGAAGGTTTAAATGGGAAAGAGAGTGCTATAAGGATTACCAGTTTTGTAATGGTTCATATTAGCAGGAATGAAGACCCACGGCAAGTCGCCCATACTGGCGGTGTGTTCAATAAAGATGCATTGAGACTTACACAATATGCAAAAGTAGGTGATCAATATAGCTTTATGAGCATCAAAGCAACTGATGGTGTTAAAGAACAGGATATGGGTAGTATGACCTTTTTTATAAAGGATAATAGTAAAGGTTCAGGAAGCTTGTATGATGTGCCGCCTTCAATAAAATCTGTAGAACCTATAAATTCTACGATGCCTCAAGAGCGTGTTTCTCCAATCATGATAGTAGAGCAAGATACATCAAAAAGCGATATTATGACGAAAGTTGATGACTTACCTGAATTTAAAGGCGGTCAAACCGAGCTTTTTAAATGGTTGGGAAACAATATAAAATACCCCGAAAATGCTGTTAAAAACAAGACTGAAGGCACTGTTTATGTAGGATTTGTAGTTGAAAAAGATGGTTCTATCAGCAATGTATCGGTCAAACGCGGTGTGCCGATTGTTACCGTTGATACAATTGTTCAGATAAATCCTACCACTTACGCACAAACTGTTAAGTTGGTAAAATCTGAGTTATCTGATATAAATGATGAAGCAAAACGAGTCATTAAAGCTATGCCCAAATGGAAACCGGGTAAAAATAAAGGTAAATTGGTGCGTGTAGCTTATACTTTACCCATTAAATTTAAATTGGAATAATTGATAATGTGGTATTAAACCGCAAAATGTAAAATTTTAAATGCAAAATATAAAAGTTCTGCCCATAACAACTTTTACATTTAAAATTTTACATTTTGCGGTTTCCTTAAAACTACACCGAACTACTCATAAACGACCATGCCGAGCAGTACGACCCCTCAGTATCCACATAATCCAAAAAGGTTTTATAAAATTTATTTTCGCCAATCGTACCACTGTCGCCGATGACGATGAGCTTCATGCGGGCGCGAGTCATCGCCACATTCATACGGCGATAATCTGAGAGAAAACCGATGTCTTTTTTCTCATTGGAGCGCACGAGGGAGATATAAATGACATCGCGTTCCTGCCCTTGAAAACCATCGATGGTTGAAACAGTGATATTCAAATTTTGTAAAAGGGGGTCTTCTTCAATGTGCTTTTTCATGATTTCTACTTGCTCTCTGTAGGGGGAAATAATGCCGATGGATGGTTTTTCGTAAGGAAAAACGTCCATATATTGATATAAATGTTCTCTCAAAATAAAAAACTCTTCGGGATTGTAGCGGCTCAAATTTTCAGTATGTTGTTTTTCTTCAAAACCACAACCGGCAGTATCTATAAAAACAACGGCTTTTTCTTCTTGGAAATTGGTCAAAATCCGTTCGGATACTGAGGGGTGTGCTGTCAGTTGACCATCATAAAACCATTTGTTTGAAAATTGCATAATCGCTTGATTCATACGGTATTGTACATTCAATAAATTGACATTCGACAATCTTTGAATCGCTTTTTCAATCAAAGTAACAGACAAACCACCCCGTTGAGCTTCTACACTTTTCACAGTCGGCGGCAACTGAAAAGGGTCACCTGCCAACACAACGCGAGAGGCTTTCAGAATCGGAATCCACGTAGCGGGTTCGAGTGCTTGAGCGGCTTCGTCAATCACAACCGTTTGAAATTTTCGACCTTCCAAAACCCCATGCGACGCACCCACGAGCGTGCAGATGATGACGTGTGCGGAATCCAAAATCTGTTCTATCAGTCGTTTTTCAAGGTCATTTGCCCAAGCGGACATTTCGCGGGCTTCTTGTTTGAGTTCTTCGCGCTTGCTTTTAGCATCAAAATCAAATTTCCGCTTGAAAGACCGGGCTTGACGGCGAAGTTCAGCCGCTTTTATTTTTATCTTCTTTATATTTTTTGATTCGGGATGCGCCGAAAGTTGCCCTTCAAGGGTGAGCCGAATAATGCTTTCATCTACCCTTGAAATATTGCCTATCCGGACCACCTGCAAACCTTCATTCGCCAAGCGTTCGGTGAGTAAATCGGCAGCGGTATTGGAGGGGGCAGTTACGAGGATGGTATTTTCCGTTTGAGTCAATTTTTTCACCGCCGCCACAATGGTTGTCGTTTTACCCGTCCCCGGCGGTCCGTGAATAATGGCTACATCATGGGTTTGAGCAATATTTTGAACGGCTTTGTTTTGAGATTCATTCAGCTTCTCCATATTCCACAATTCACCCGTTGAGCGTATGGGATATTGTGGTTTTTTACCCAATAAAATATCGCGTAATTCCGCCAATCTATCGCCTTTGGCATTCATCACTTTATCGAGGGCGCGTTCCATTTCCATATATGTTCTATCATCAAAAAGTAAGTCAACGCCTATTTGTCCACCACTCAGCCAATCGGGTAAGTCCTTACTATTCAATATGATACGCATAGAATTTTTTGAAATAAAATGAATCGTTCCATTCAATTCAGGCTTATAAACATCGCTTTGCTTAGTGAAAAGATTGACCATATTACCACTTCTAAATTGATGCGGATCTTCAGGATTCCCACTGTGTTCGACGGTGACAAACGCTCGTTCGCCATAGGTATAGCCCGAAGCCTTGATACTGAGGGGGTACCATGTGAAGCCTTCAGCCCGCCGTTGTTCAAGCGGTTTGTTTTGAATCACGGTTTTGAAATAATCAAGGTCAGCTTGTTTTTCGATGTTCAAAAGTGCTTTCAAGCGAACTAATTCTTCCAGTTTTTCCATAAAATATTTTATAATGGCTTATGGATGTTTAGTTAAAATACATCATTTTCTAAACATCCTATTGTATATTTGTGTTATCCAAGATGTATAAAACAGTGAAAGACAATGGCTAACGAAGTATATCATTATATGGTTGATTTTACCATGCCGGCGGTACTGACAGAGCGGTTTACAAGCCGTATTCCCGACCAAAGGGCATTGG
>JAYUUR010000656.1:0-2325 GCA_043754475.1 Saprospiraceae bacterium
AAGTTGATAACGATGATGCTTCTCATCAATGATAGGATGAAATTGTACATCGGGATAATCTGAATTGAAAAACTCTTTTTCAATTTCATCCATAACTTCAGTTAAGGCTTTGTGAAATTTTTTTAATCTTTCCATGATGTAATGATTTTATCTATTGGATCAAATAAAATTAAATGAATGTTTAAATCAATAATCAATCCTTGAACAATTTCTTTGTTTTCAAGTGATTTCCAAGCAAAAGTAGGGATAGCAAGATACATTACGCGCTCATTCTGTTTCATCCGTAAAGCAACAATATAGGCTCTATATTGCCCCGTTGCTTTAATAAACTCATGTATGGCAGAAGGTGTTGTAAAACTTTTGACTTCTACTCCTATTTTTTTTAAACCTTTTTCAGCGACAATAATTTTCTCAGCACCTAAATCAGTTTGTAAGCCACCTTCTTTTTTTGAAAGTAAAGTTAATGGGTCGTGTGTTACATTCCAGCCATCTTTTATGAGTGCCTCTTTAACAATATCGTGGTATATATCTTTTTTTGGCATTTTCGCTTTTAATATTATAGGTCTAACAAAATTACAATTTTTTAAAACACAATAGCGAAATTTTTTTCAAAATTTTAAAATCCCAACAAATCCACATTAATCACTTTCTTCGGAAACCAAACGCGCATTTCTCCTTGTCCTCTATTGCACCGAGCATAAAATGGAATGGCTATAAAAGGTTGTTCTTGCGAAGTGATTTTAGTGCCCGCAGCATCTACAGTTACGGCTACGGCTTTGCTTTTTATTACAACTAAACCACTAAGCATATCTTTTTTAAATTCAGTGGTAAATAGAGCATCATCGGGTATGATTAAATTACTGGTGCGGTTATTATTATCTGAAAACTCTGCACAATAAACCAAAGGACCCCTCAGTAAAGCAACCTTTCCAGCATCCGCTTTCACACTTGTATGAGCTACCACTCGGCGCACTTCCATCGGCATATTTACTTCTATGACATCGCCTTTTTTCCATGCTCGGCTCAAAACCGCATAACCATTGTCTAAGGAATAAGCAGCGTCTTGACCATTAATTTTTATAACCGTTTGAGAAAGAGAATTATCAGAAAATTTATACAAATCGCTTGGAAATGCTTCATTTCGAGTGAATCCGGGGATGCGGACGCGTAAAGAGAAAGTATTTTTATCAAAATTGTTCAAAGTAATTTTAACTAAACCATCCCAAGGGTATTCGGTTTGTTGCGTCAAATCTATTTTATTGCCGTTGTCCAATTGCAATTTTACTTGGCTGCCCATAAACAAATTGATATAGACATTATCGTTGCGATGTGCATATGCATAGCCTTGAATCGAAGGTAAAAAACGGGTGATATTCGACGGGCAACATGAGCAACTAAACCATGCCGAGCGTTTGCTTTCGCGGGTCGGTTTACCATCTCTAATATTGGTTTCCATGGGATTGGTATAGAAAAAACTCTTACCGTCCAAGCCTACACCAGAGAGAAAACCGTTGTAAATTATGCGTTCCAGCATATCAATATACTTACCATCGCCATTGAGCAAAAACATGCGGTAGTTCCAATAAGCATTGCCGATAGAAGCGCAGGTTTCCGCATAAGCCGATTCATTTGGCAATTCATAATCATTGCCAAAACGCTCGCCGTCACCTGCTGCACCGATGCCGCCTGTGATGTACGTTTTTTTACCGACAGCATTTGCCCATATTTTATTAATGGCTTCGATATAGGGTTTTTCACCAGTCAAAGCTGCTACATCAGCCATGCCTGTATATAAATATGTCGCTCTCACGGCGTGACCTGTTGCTTCAGTTTGTTCAATGACAGGTTTATGATCTTGCCAATATGAGCCATTTGTCCAAATATCACTGCTTTCTTTCACGTATTGCTTTTTGCCTCGTGTTTCAATGAAAAATTTAGAGAGATTCAAGTATTTTATATTGCCCGTCACCCGATAAAGTTTGACCAAACCCATTTCAATTACTTGATGTCCGGGCGCAATAGAGAGTTTGCCGGGTCCAAAGTCTTTATCCACTAATTCCGCACTTTTCAAAGCAATTTCAAGCAAATTGCGCTTTTTAGTCGCTAAAAAATGGGCAGCAGCGGCTTCATAAAGGTGCCCTAAATTGTAGAGTTCATGGCTGAGTTCATTGTCTTTTTCCCACCGTTTTTTACCCATCCATTCATGTCCGTTGATGGGGTCAATCGACCGCGCGGTGTATAAATATCCATCGGGCTCTTGCGCTTTGGCAACTATCGCAATCATCGAATCGCAATACCTATCAAGCACAGGATCGGGGTGAATAC
>JAYUUR010000657.1:0-6832 GCA_043754475.1 Saprospiraceae bacterium
AGCTGCTCCGGGCGATCATAAAGGCTACGAATATGCCCGCACTCAAAACCCGACTCGTGCTGTTTTAGAAAAAAACTTAGCCGCTTTAGAAAATGGTACTGACGCTATTTGCTTCTCTTCGGGATTGGCTGCACAAGATGCCGTGATGAAATTATTATCATCAGGTGATGAAATTGTATCGTGCAATGATTTATATGGTGGTTCATATCGCCAGATGGTACGTGTTTATGAAAAATTCGGTATTAAAGCCAAATTTATAGATATGAGTGAGCCGCGTTCAATTCGGAAGCATTTAAATAAAAAAACAAAATTGCTCTGGATTGAAACGCCTACTAATCCCATGTTGAGCATCGTGGACATCGAAGCTATTTGCGCTATTGCTAAGGAAAAAGGCATTATGACTTGTGTGGACAATACATTTGCTTCGCCTTATCTGCAAAATCCTTTGGATTTAGGGGCGGATATTGTCTTACATTCTGCTACAAAATATATAGGTGGACACTCGGATGTGATTCATGGTTGCTTGATTGTAAAAGATGCTGAATTAGCCAAACAACTGCATTTTCTTCAAAATGCTTGCGGAGCAGTGCCCGGACCTCAAGATTGCTTCCTGATACTGAGGGGTATCAAAACATTACATCTTCGCGTGCGGGAGGCTTGCAATAATGCAGGTAAAATTGCTGAATTTTTAACGACACATCCGAAGGTTGATAAAGTATATTATCCGGGTTTCAAAACGCATCCGAATCATAAAATTGCTAAAAAGCAAATGCGGATGTTTGGGGCAATGGTCAGTTTTGACATCAAAGGTGGGAAATTTGAAGAAGCTAAAAAGATACTCAGCGGCACTGAATTATTTTCTTTGGCAGAGTCGCTCGGTGGCGTTGAGTCGCTCATCGGACATCCTGCGAGCATGACTCATGCTTCGATTCCAAGAGAAGAACGGTTGAAAGTGGGTTTAACGGACTCGTTGATACGCCTTTCAGTCGGCATTGAAGATGTAGAGGATTTGATTGCGGATTTGAAAATGGCTTTGGATAAGGTTTAATTTTTAAATTAAAATCAGTTTTAATACTTGAAATGATACATAAATTAAAAATATTTAACGACCCCGTTTATGGATTCATCAGCGTTCCGAATCCGAGTATCATCTTAGATGTTATTGACCATCCATATTTTCAACGTCTGCGGCGCATCACGCAAACGGCACTTACACATTATGTCTATCCCGGGGCGCACCACACGCGGTTTCATCATGCGCTGGGAGCTTATCATTTAATGAGTCAAGCTGTAGAAGTGCTGCGTCAAAAAGGTATTGACATAACTAATGAAGAATGTGAAGGCGTTTTATTAGCCATTTTATTGCATGATATAGGTCATGGACCTTTTTCTCATGCTTTAGAACATACCATTATTGATATACACCATGAGGATTTATCACTCCTTTTTATGGAGGCTTTGAATGAAGAATTCAAGGGTAAATTATCGCTCGCTATATCAATTTTTAAAGATGAATACCCTAAAAAGTTTTTGCATCAACTTGTGAGCGGGCAATTAGATATGGATAGAATGGATTATCTGAATCGGGATTCGTTTTACACGGGCGTTTCTGAAGGGGTGATTGGTTATGATCGGATTATCAAAATGTTGAATGTGCACGAAGGAGAATTAGTTGTAGAGGAAAAAGGAATATACTCAATTGAAAAATTTTTGATTTCAAGACGTTTGATGTATTGGCAGGTGTATTTGCATAAGACTGTGTTATCGGCAGAGCAAATGCTAATGCATGTTTTGAAGCGTGCAAAAGAGCTGATTACTGAGGGGGTAGAGTTAGAAGCATTCGGATATTTGCAATTCTTTCTAAATCAACCTTTTACGAATGATAAAAAAAATGACAGTAAAAAAAATGAAAAAGAATTGATTGAAAACTTTGCAATGTTAGATGATTTTGATATTATTGCATCGCTAAAACTTTGGACAACCAATCCTGACTTCATACTATCACACCTCTCTAAAAGCATACTCAACAGAAAATTATTTAAACTCGAATTGCAAAATATGCCATTTGAGCGTGACATTATAGAAAAAATACGTCACAATGTACAATTGAAAACACCTGAAGGAACAAATTTGGATTATTTGGTTTTCACAGGCGTTGAAAGCAATCAAACATATAATAAAACGAAAGACGAAATAAAGATAATGTTTAAAAACGGTGCTGTTCGTTCCATAACAGAAAGTATGGATTATGAGTTGAACAGTAAAATTATTAAGAAACATTATCTCTGCTATCCTAAAAATATGTAAAATTATTTAAATTTGCAGCCTTATCATTTCAACTAACCTTTTATTGATTTATTAAGAAAAAACAGTGAAATACTGAGGGGTATGAATGTCCTGCTATTTTACTTTTCTAAGTTGTAGAAAGCAATTGTTATTGCATTATATATTCAAAAAATTGTCTAATTAAATCATTTAACTAAACTCTGAGTAATGAGAAGTTTTAAACTAATCCTATCTACAGCACTTTCTTTCGGTGCAGTAGTGATGATGGCACAACCAGGTGATACGCCGCCAAACGCGCAAGCCGGTAAGTGTTATGCAAAATGTATGATACCTGATCAGTACGAAACTGTTACTGAAAAAGTTGAAACAAAAGGTGCTTCTATGAAGTACGAAACCATTCCTGCTCAATACAGCACTAAATCAGAGCAAGTATTGACTAAGGCTGGTTCAAAGCGTGTTACTGCTGTTCCGGCTGTTTATGAAACAGTTACTGAGCAAATGATGACTAAAGCCGCTTCTAAACGTTTGATAGCGGTACCCGCTACTTACGAAACCCTTACTGAAAAAGTAATGGTGAAGCCTGAAACTAAGCGCATGATTCCGGTTCCGGCTACTTACGAAACGCTTACTGAAAAAGTAATGGTTAAAGCTGAAACTAAACGCGTCATTCCTATTCCTGCTCAGTATTCTACTGCTACTGAACAAGTCATGGTGAAGGCTGCAAGCAAGCGTTTGGTACCAGTGCCTGCTGTTTATGAAACTGTTACTGAACAGTATGAAGTAGAAGCTGCAGGTGAAAAAGTAGAAGTCCTGACTGCTAAAATGGAAACTGTTACTGACCGTGTATTGGTTACGCCAGCAGCTACAAAGTGGGTAAAAAAACAAGCATCTGCTAACTGTTTGTCTGCTGACCCTAACGATTGTTTGGTTTGGTGTTTGGTAGAAGTACCGGCTGAATACAAAACAGTAACTAAGCAAGTGAACAAAGGTTGTGATGGTTCAGGTGTCGCTAACAGCGGTTGCGTTAAGAAAACGCCAATCCCTGCAAAAATGGGCGCTCGCACGATTCAAAAATTGAAATCACCAGCTTCTACAAAAGAAGAGGAAATCCCTGCTGAGTTCAAAACAATGACTAAGCAAGTGGTGAAAACTCCAGCAGCTGTAAAAGAAGAAATTATTCCTGCTGAATACAAAACGGTGACTAAGCAAGTGGTAAAAGTTCCTGCTTCTGTAAAAGAAGAAATTATTCCTGCTGAATATGCGACAGTGACTAAGCAAGTGGTGAAAACACCAGCTTCTACAAAAGAAGAAGATGTTCCTGCTCAATATGCTACTATTACTAAGCAAATGGTGAAGACGCCAGCTACTTTTAAAGAAGAAGACGTTCCTGCTCAATATTCAACAGTAACTAAGAAAGCTGCTACTGCTCCAACTACTGTTCGCGAAGTAGCCATCCCTGCTGAATATGCTACTATTACTAAACGCCGTTTGGTAAAAGCAGGTGGTTTCTCTGAGTGGAGAGAAGTTGTTTGCGGTGACAAAATCACAGGTTCAACTGTTCGTTCTATCCAACGCGCATTGAAAGAAAGAGGTTATGATCCTGGTCCGGAAGATGATGTTATGGGTCCAATTACAAAAGCGGCTTTGACTAAATTCCAAAAAGATAAAGGTCTTCCTGTTGGTAACCTCAACGTAGAGACTATGAAAGCTTTGGGTGTAAATTAATTTTTATTCCTTAATAATTTGAATAAAAAAAAACCCGTTTCGACTTGTCGAAGCGGGTTTTTTACTTTTATGAATAATTTTAGTCCTCAGCAATTTTCATTAGTAATTTGCCAATTTTATCACCGCCAAATAATACTAAAAGCGTTTCGGGGAATGTCTCAACGCCACCTTCTACTATATATTCTTTAGATTTCAATTTACCTTGCTGCATCCAACTACCCATTTCCAAAGCGGCTTCTTTGTAGCGATCAGCATAATCAAACACGACCAAACCTTCCATGCGAGCGCGATTGACCAAAAGAGATAAATAATTTTTTGGACCAACTACCCCCTCAGTATTATTGTACTGCGAAATAGCGCCGCATATAACAATGCGCGCTTTCATTCGCAACATAGAAAGACATATATCCAAAGTCTCGCCACCCACATTATCAAAATATACATCAATACCATCAGGGCAGGCTTTGCGTAAATCTTTTCTCAAGTTGCCTGCTTTATAGTCAACGACTTCATCGAATCCTAATTCATCTTTCATATAAGCTGCTTTATCAGCACCACCTGCTATACCCACAACTTTGCAGCCTTTGATTTTTGCAATTTGCCCAACAATAGAACCCACCGCACCTGCGCCACCTGAAACAACGACTATATCCCCTTCTTTTGGCGCACCAACGTCCAATAAACCGAAATACGCCGTCATGCCCGTCATACCCAATACATTCATCCAATTACTGAGGGGGGCAAGGCGCGTATCTACTTTCGTCAAGCCTTTGCCTTCTTTTGCATGAAAATACTCTTGAACGCCGAATGTGCCGACCACATAATCACCTACCTTATATTTTGCATTTTCAGAAGCAATCACCTTGCCCGCACCACCTGCGCGCATCACTTCACCTATTTCTACAGGGCGAATATAGGATTTGCTTTCAGTCATCCACCCACGCATGGCTGGGTCAAGAGAAATGTATATATTTTTCACTAAAACATCCCCCCGACCGTCGAGTCCTTCTGCTTTAGCGAGGGCAGGTATTTCCATATCTTCTATTTGCCAATCACTCGCTTTCGGTAATCCTTGAGGGCGTGCTGCTAACTTAACTTGCTTGTTGGTCATAAAAATTTATAATTTAACTTTATTTAAAAATTTAATGTGTAAAACAATGATTATCAATGTCTTATTTCAATTGTTGTTCCAATTCATCCACCTTCACAGTGCCTTTTGGAGAAAGCAAACGCCATTGTGTGAGCTTGTCATTGGTTTCAAAATTAAAACCATAGATGACTTCTTTATTGCGCGTAATCTTAGTAAATTTTGTAGAGCGAATAACATTGGTGGTTTCATCCCAAATCAGCTCGCTGGTCTCAAGTTTCCCATCTGTAATACTTTCCCAGACCACATCATCTCGAATAATGACCTTTTTGTTGCGTTCATCGCGGATTGCATATTTGCCCACCAAAACGCTTTGTTCATTTTTTAAAGCATCATAAAAAAATGCCTTGACCCCCTCAGTAAATTCTTGCCGAGGGTTATTGGGTTCAGTATAATACAACATGGTGGGTCCTGTTACCCGCACACGGACTTGTGCAGAATCGCTGTAAATAATTTCGACATCTTTCCCTTTTTCAATCATCAACTGTTCTCTTGTGATATTTTCAATTTCAGGAATTTCATTGCTACAAGCTATTAAAAATACAGGCAACAGAGCCAACCAATAACCAATTTTAAATTTATACCTTTTAATTTTTTTCATTCAACAGTTTAACTTTTCAAATTTTATCTATATAACGCATAAAATTACGTCAAAATACTGAGGGGGTATAAAATATGATAGTTAATTCGTCGGCTTATCAGGAACAGGAGCTGACGCATGAAAATCACTGAAAATGCGCTGAGTATAGCTATCGAGCAAATTTAAAACTTTTTGTTGGGTTTTGGATTGCACTATTAAGCCAATGTGGTATTCTTTATTCATCCGCCACGCTATTTCTTTATCCACAAAACCACTTGAATCGGGGTGCTGATGCCTTGAAAGTGAAACCACAATACCTGCATAATCTTTTTTCACTTTCGGCAATTTATATTTCTCGTCTTTTGCCACAGCTACTTCAAGCTTTGCCCATTCGCGCCAAAGGTTGATACCTGATGAATACTCTACCATCTCCGCCAAGTTAGCTCCACCCACGCGTGAACTGGTTTCGAGAAAAACAAATTCTCCAGTTTCACGGTCTTTAATATATTCGGTATGAGAGGCGGAATAGTTTAAGCCAAAGGCATGCAAGACATCTACATTCAATTTTTGTATTTTTTTATCATCATGTGAATCAAATTCTACAGTAATTGAGCGAAAAACACCTCCGCCATGCGCCACTTCCATAGGCGTACTCAAGTAACGGCTGACTCGACAAAATATAATTTTTCCATCTTGACTCAAAGCATCAGCGTGATAAACATCGCCCGGGCGAAACTGCTCGATGAGGCATTTATGCCTATTATCACCCAATGCATTGATAATTTCCCAAGCTTCCGTCTTGGAATGGGCTTTCTTGATGCCCGTAGCGGATGCTTCACCGCGCGGCTTGATGAGCCAAGGTGCAGCCACCGTATCTAAATAATGATTGACATCGTTATCATTGAAAAGGGAATTGAATTGCGGCACTCGAATGTCCAACTCTTTCGCCTTCATGCGCATAGCCAATTTATCTCGGAAGTAGCGACAAGTCGTCTGACCCATGCCCGGTATGCGGAAATGCTCCCGCAATTCTGCTCCTTTTTCCACATCAAAATCATCGAGAGAAACAATGCGGTCAATTGGCTTCGTGCGCA
>JAYUUR010000658.1:0-20500 GCA_043754475.1 Saprospiraceae bacterium
AGGTCGGACAGCCACGCATGAAATTGGTCATTATTTCAATCTACTCCATATTTGGGGTACTGACGATACTTGCAATGATGATGATTTGGTGAGTGATACGCCGCTTCAAGCGACTGCTAATAATGGTTGTCCACCGTTCCCGCAGTTGTCATGTGGTGTAGGCAGTATGTATATGAATTTTATGGATTATACTGATGATAATTGTATGAGGCTTTTCACTGTCGGTCAGAAAGCGCGTATGTTAGCAGCTTTGACTGAGTTTAGGTCGGGTTTACTGAGGGGGTCACTTTGCACGCCTACTTCTACGCAAGGTATTGATTTTCAATGGTTTATATATCCCAATCCTACAAAGGATTTTATTTATATTAATTTAAAAGGTGTTTCTTCCTTTAAAAATAAAAGCCTTGAGGTGAGAGACAATTTAGGGCGATTAATATTCGAACAAAAACTATTTAATACTGAGGGGGTGTTAGAAATACCAATTTCTAACACCCCCAATGGTATTTATTTTATTTCATTAAAATTGGATAATCAGATTTTTATGAAAAAAATTGCAATCCTAAATTGATATTCTGATAAACCTTATAGGTTTTAAAAACCTATAAGGTTTGTACATCCATCCCATTACTCACTCATCATTTCCATAATAATTTCAACCACATCTTCAGTATTCGGTTTACTAAAATAATCACCATCAGAACCATAAGGTGGGCGATGTTCTTTAGCCGTAATAGCGCGAGGTGCGCAGTCAAGATACCTAAATCCGCCTTGTTTTTCAAGCACTTCATGCATCATGTAGCCAGTAGCTGCACCCGGTATATCTTCATCGAGGAAGACAATTCTATTAGTTTTTTTCAAAGATTCGACGATGATATGTTCTAAATCGAAGGGCATAAGTGTTTGAATATCAATCAGTTCTACATAAACATTTGCGTTTTTGAGCAATTCAACAGCTTCCTCAGCTATGCGTACACATGAGCCGTAGGTGACAAGTGTCACGTCCGACCCCTCAGTCAAAACCTCTGGTACACCCAACGGAACGGTATATTCACCTATATTGTCAGGTAGTTTTTCTTTCAAGCGATAACCATTCAAACATTCGACAACGATAGCTGGATCATCGGATTGCAAAAGCGTATTGTACATGCCAGCAGCTTGAACGAAATTGCGCGGCACACAAAGATAAATGCCCCGCATGGAGGTAATAATAGTGCCCATTGGCGAACCAGCGTGCCATATTCCTTCTAACCGATGCCCGCGTGTACGGATGATGCACGGCGCTTGCTGTATACCATTGGAGCGATAGCGCAAAGACGCTAAATCGTCGCTCAAAGGCGCAAAGGCATAAGCGAGATAATCGATATATTGAATTTCAGCGATAGGGCGCAATCCGCGCATCGCCATACCAATAGCTTGACCAATAATTGTCCATTCGCGGATGCCAACGTCAAAAACACGCTCTACGCCATATTTGGCTTGCAAACCCATAAAGCCTTGATTGACATCTCCAATTTGCCCGACGTCTTCACCAAATGCAAACACATTCGGATATTTTTCAAAAACTTTATCAAAAAATGTATTAATTATTTCATAGCCATTTTTAATAACAGATTGCTCTGAATAAATAGGAGGCACAACTGGTATTTTCAAAGCTGAAAAAGGCGTCTCACTATATAAATGTGTGTGATAACGATTGTCCGCTTTTATTTTGATTTTTTTAATCCAATCGTTGAGATTTGCTAAAGGCTCACTTTGAGACCCCCTCAGTAAAAATGCCAATTGCCGAGCATTTTTAGCCAAATCTGAAAGGAAAGGTTCACGAATGGCTTTTACATCTTTCAATTGATGCGTTATGTCTTCTGTTTTATCGGGGTGTGCTTGCAAAAGCTGTACATAAATTGCTTCAACCTCAGACTTAGCAGCCATCACAGGTCTGAAGTAGGCATCCCATGCTTTCTTTTTAGAATCGCGAACACTGACTCTTACTTTCTGTTCAATGGCTTCCAACTCGGATTCGGTAGCAAAACCTGAACTCAAAATCCACTGACGCATCACAACATTACAATCGTGCTGATGCTCCCAATCTAAACGCTCTTTAGATTTATAGCGTTCGTGCGAACCCGATGTAGAATGCCCTTGCGGCTGTGTGACATCTTCAATATGAAAAATGGCAGGAATATGTGTTTTACGAATTTGCCCGATGCCCTCTTCAAACACCTCTACCATACCTGGATAATCCCAAGCCTTACACCTATATATTTCAATGCCTTCGCCGTCTTCATTCATTTCGAAGCCTTTTAATACTTCAGAAATATTGCCCTTAGTTGTTTGAAATTTTGCTGGCACGCTGATACCATAGCCATCGTCCCAAATAAAAATTGCCAAAGGAATCCGCATTACCCCAGCAGCATTCACGGCTTCCCAAAACGCGCCTTCAGACGTGCTGGCATCGCCGATGGTACAAAAACAAACTTCATTACCATTGTGTGAAAATGTTGTAGAATTTCTCAATTCAGCGACTTCTCTATATTTTTTGGAAGCCAAAGCCAAACCGACTGCTCTTGCCATCTGACCTGCTGTGCATGAAATATCGGAAGAAGTATTGAACATTTCGTTGTGATTCGTCCAAACGCCCGTGTTTTTATCCACTATTGGTGTGGCGAAATGGGCATTCATTTGTCGCCCACCACTGAAAGGATCATTATCACTATCGGCATAGAGTTGAGCGAAAAACTCTTCGGGCGTAGAGATGCCCAAAGAAAACATGATTGTTTGGTCGCGATAATAGCCTGCGCGCCAATCTCCTTTTTGAAAAACCTTGGAAAAAGCAACCTGCGGCACTTCTTTACCATCGCCCAGGATGCCGAATTTGGCTTTACCAGTAAGCACTTCTCGCCGTCCAATCAAACTGACTTCGCGGCTAAGTACACAGGTCTCATAATCATTCAGCACTTCTTTGATGTATTGATTCACATCGGTATCATTGATGAATGAGAGAGAATCCAGACTGACATTAAGTTCGAGATTTTCAGACATATTATTTTAGATTATTATTTGGTGGTACTTGGTAGGCTTAAATATTGTCGCAAAGTTAACAATATTTTTTGATTGTTTGTTTTCAATAACAAAAATACTGTTGTAAGATATTTTTTTACCAATAATCCGAATTTTATTCCGACAATCGAAGCAAGCTAAAAAAATTTTTTTAAAATTTTTATTCTGCTAATACCTCTAACTGTAGATGATAAGGAGAATATATTTTTGCAAGCAAATATTAAATTATTGTCTTATTCATATTTATTCAATAAAAACTCTTTGAGTTTAAATATAGTTATTAAATAAATTTATTTTTTTATTATAATTTAAAAATAATTTTTCAATAAAAATCAACGTAACTTATTGATTTTCAATTAATTAAAAATATGTAAAAAACAATTTAAAAAAATTTAAATTTAAATAACACTTCTTTACACTTCATTAACACGTAAATACTGAGGGGGCATATATCTTTGTATCACAATTAAATATTATAATAAAAAATAAAATTCAAACGATGAAAAAACTTTTTCCTATCCTTTTTTTACTGGCTCTTGGAGCTGGTGCTGCGAAGGCTCAGAATGGTCCAGTCATGACGTTTGAGAAGACGGAAATAGACTATGGCAACGTTGTGCAAGCCGGTGATGGTGTCCGAATTTTCAAATTTAAAAATACAGGAACAGAGCCTTTGATTATAAAAAACGCTCGTGGCAGCTGTGGTTGCACCGTGCCGAAATGGCCAAGCGAACCTGTTAAACCTGGACAATCTGCCAGCATCGAAGTCAAATATGACTCTAATAGATTGGGCAGTTTTTCAAAAACAGTCACTGTAGAAACCAATGAAGAAGTTGGAAAACATGTGCTGACTATTAAAGGCAATATTTACGAAAAGAAATTTGAAAATGCCTCGAATAACAATTCAGGCAACAAGCGTTAATTCAAGATATAATTTTTCTTCCTATTTCCCGTTGTTAAGGAGTTTTTCAAAAATTATTTAAAATAATTTATTTACAAGATATTGATAATCAATGAATTACGAAGTAAATTATAACCCATTTAAAATAATTTAATTTTAAATAACATTTTTTAACACGTCGTTAACATCAAAATATTGAAGAGATAATTAGCTTTGTATAAAATTAAATTCTTATTAAAATTATTTTTATTTAAACAATAAAACATCTTTAGAAATGAAAAAAGTACTCTCAATTCTTACTATGTTAGCTTTGGTAGCTGTAGTGGCTAAGGCACAAAAAGTAGGTGGTCCAGTGATGACATTTGAACAAACTGAAATTGATTACGGCACAATCGCTCAAGGCAGTGACCCACTTCGTAAATTCAAATTCAAAAACACAGGTACAGAGCCTCTCGTTATTAAAAATGCACGTGGTAGCTGCGGTTGTACTGTACCTACCTACAAGAAAGAGCCTATTAGTGTCAAAGAATCAGGTGAAATTGAAGTGCGTTATGACACTCAACGTTCTGGTCCTTTCACTAAGACTGTGACTATCGAAACGAACGAAGGCGAGCAGCCACGTGTTTTGACTATCAAAGGCGTTGTTACTGAAAAGAAAGTTGAAGAAGGTGTACCAGCGAGTGCTCCAAGCCTTATCCCGGCTCCTAAGCAGTAAGTTGTTCTCCCATTTACACTTCTTTTAAAATACAAATCCTCACTCCGTTCGCAGAGTGAGGATTTTTTATTTGTAAATAAATGCGAATAATGGGTTAAAAAATGCCTTTAGGCATAGTATATCGGTAGAAAATTATAACAATATGCCCAAAAGTGGCGTAGCCACGATATATTGAAATTAAAATATGCCATCCCTCCGGGATTTAAGATGTACTTAGGACTATTTCCTACCGATATATCAGGTCTACCGACCTTTTGATTGCTTTTTAACCCATTATTCGCATTAATAAGTAATTTGTAATCGACGATGAATAATCTTATAATATGTGAAACGCTCTTACATTTTTTGCATTATCTCAAAAGCCTGTTCTAAACGATTACCATTTTCATCCACGAGCGTCAATTTATGCTTTCCTACTGAAGGGTTCAAAGCCATTTGGTGAAACGTTTTCGTTGTACCAACAAATTCATTGTCTAAATGCCAAAACACGGCTGTCTCAGGCTGCCGATGAGCGACTCTAAAAATGGTGCTGCTCACCTTACCGTCTAACTCAATAGGCACATATATTTTTGTTACTGTCTTTGGATAAATTAATTGCATCGGATTAATTTTACTATCCGCCACTCTACAATCGGTTCTATACTGAGGGGGGGATATATATTCAGGATGCTTAGGTTTGTAATAATATTCGATGAGCGGCAACAACGTAAACCAACCTTGATGTACCATATTTTGAGGCTCTTCACATTCACTCGTTACTTGATATTTAGCTGATTTATCTAAATGCAAAATCTGATGATACGAGCAGGATTTTACTTTAATGCTATTTTTAGTCGCCCAAACGGTATCTTTTTCGCATAATTCAGTCGCTCTATAGCCGCTTTTCTTGCAAACTTCTACTTTAATCATATCATCATAGGGCTGCTCAAACCACTCCCCTTTTGTAGCCAATGTGCTAAAAATATCGAACAAAACGGGTGCAGCTTTTTCAACGCCAATTAATCCAGGGCGACCTTCACCATCGGCATTGCCTACCCAAATACCGACTGCATACTGAGGGGTCACGCCACAAGCCCACGCATCGCGAAAGCCGAAACTTGTCCCCGTTTTCCAAGCAATGGTTTTGGAAGATTGGAAAAGTTCCCAATTGCCTTCGCCGTCCGGTCGCTCCACTTCTTTCATCGCATCAAGTGCCAACCAAGACGCTGAAGCTGTCAATACATTGGGATTAGCCGACCTGTTTTGAGCATTAGCATTCGTTGTTTTTAAATTTTCCTTAAAAATATAGCTTGGGCTGCGCCAATCTTGCGGGTCATATTTATTTTGAAATGTGTACCAATGTTTTGCTGTCCTCGCCATACTCGCATAGGCATTTGTAATTTCCCAAAGCGAGCCTTCGCCCCCACCGAGAATCATCGTCAACCCATAATGTTCAGGCGATTTTTTAAAGGTTGTAATGCCGAGTTTATTTAAATTATGATAAAATTTTTCAATACCATATTGATTTAAAAGCCTTACATATGGAATATTGAGCGAGCGAGATAAAGCCCGACGTGCTGGAATAACGCCATCATACGTTTCAGCAAAATTTTCTGGATGATAGCCGCCTATTTCTGTAGGAATATCGAGTAGAAGCGAATTGGGCATTATTTCTCCTTCTTGTTGTGCAAAAGCGTAGAGGAAAGGTTTCAAAATGCTCCCTGTTGAACGCAATGAAGTGATGATGTCCACGTCTTCGCCATGCTCTTTACCTGCACCTTCCACATTGCCACAATACGCTATGACTTTACCTGTTTCAACGTCTAAAACAATGGCTGCTAAGTTGTGTATCCCATTGGAAATCAATTGATTGTGGTGAATTTTTAGGATATTATTGACTTGATTTTGCAAATATGCATCAAGCGTTGTACGGGTACGTGAGAGGGTATTTTTTTTAAATACTTGCTCTTTAAATGCTCTATCCAACAAATGTGGCGCGGCTTGAGGCAGCGGCAAAGGTTGCTCTGGCAAGGGTTCTTCTTTAGCCAACGCACCAGTCGTTTTATCAAGCACCCCCCTCAGTATCAGGCGGTCTAAAAGGCGATTTCGCTTATTGAAAAGGGCTTGCCGATTGCGTCCGGGATGAATCAATGCGGGGGAATTGGGCAATACGGCAAGGGTAGCCGCTTCCGCCCAACCGAGCTGCATAGGACTCTTGCCAAAATACCGCCATGAAGCCGCTTCTAAGCCCACAACATTGCCGCCAAATGGCGCATTCGAGGCATAATATGCAATGATTTTACGTTTGGAATGGGTCAATTCAAGGCGTGTTGCCATCACGACTTCTTTCAATTTATTGAAAATAGTGCGAGGGTCATTCTTACGGCAGAGGCGAATAACTTGCATCGTAATGGTAGAGCCGCCGCTCACAACTCGTTGATTCTTAATGTTTTGTATGATGGCTCGACCAAATGCAAAAGGATTAACACCCAGATGCCAATAAAAATTTCTATCTTCAAACTCTACCAAACAGGCTCGATATTTTTCAGGTACGCTATCACTATAAGGAAAACGCCATTGACCGTCGGCAGCGATTCGGGCATCCAGCAGATTGCCTTCGCGGTCTTCTATAACCATGCTTGTAGGGTCGTTGAATAGTGGATTGGGCAAGCAAAACCAAAAAGCTATGAGCAAAATGGATAAGCACACAAGAGTTTTGCGTCGATGTTTTTGAAATAAAAAGACTTTAGCAGATTGAATTTTTTTGAACATTTATCTCGTTTTAATCCATCAATCGCCCAACCATAATGCCCGTTTGCCCTTTATTGCGCGCCAAATAATCCGCTAAAGGCACATCTGTAATCAATACTTGGCGAAACTGTGAGGATGCATGCATCATATATAAACGTCCATTTTGCCAAATGGCGATGCCCACATGCGCCATATCCATACCATCGAGGCGGTTTGTGATGCCGATAATGTCGCCGTTTTTGATGTTTGATTCTATACCAGCTACCCTCTCTTTGGGAATGTAAAATTTCTCTCTGTTGGTTATGTCATTTTCAACGGTCACCATCCGATTATAAGTGTTGGAGTCAGCCATATTGCCATACAATGTATCTTTTTTATGGCTCATATAAAAAATGGTTTTATTCAAAATTTCGCCGCCGATTTCTTTGGTGATATTTTTTAAAATGCCTCGTTTTTCATTTTCAAAAAACCAATCTGAAAAATAATGTAGCCGAGCGGCATAGTCAATTTCGGCGTTTCTGTAGCGCAATTTTGCTATATTTTGCTTGAAAATTTCAAAATTAGGTGTATTAGAACGGCGTGTTTGCGTCAAAGCAATTATACTTTCAGCGAAAGTGACGCAATCGAAAAGCCTTAGATTCACCACCAAAACCTCTTGAGAAATTGGTTGCAATTTGACGATGCCATTGGCATTTGGCAAAGGGTTTATATTGGATTTTGGATAAGGATTGCCTATGAATGTTTTACCAAATTCGACCACACCCTCAGCCATTGTCGCGGGCTTTGGTAGTTTCATTTTCTCTCTAAAAACCTCTTGATGCGTTGGCAATTTTTTCTTAACCGCTTGCTGGGCTTCGGCTTTTGGCTGGTTGAAAAACAGCAAAATACTGAGGGGTAGTAAAATATTCGCCCCCCTGCTCCCGAAGGGGAAGTACATTTGGGGGAATGGGAAAATTTGTTTTAGTGAAAGAATTTTATTTATAAACATTTGATAGTCAATAAGTTGTAAAATAATAATTGATGTTTCGCAAGCGGCAAAGCCGCATAATATTTGTAGCATATTTCCTAAGCATATTTCATTAGGTGCAGCGCACCGTAATATAATGCGTTGAAGATGTCGGTGCGCTGCACCTTAAATTATATTGTAATCGATTGCTACAAATATTAAGGTGCTCTGCACCTGCTTGTGTAACATCATCAAAAGATAAAATTTTCAATCCATTAAATTTTATATTCTCAACAAAATTAGAAAAAAATTGGTAAAGTTTACAAAAACTGACCCCCTCAGTTAGAAGTCGTTTTTTTTGAAGTCACTGATAAAATAAATTTTAAGCCTAAAAACCGATAATGTTTAAACACCGTATGTATGATAATTAAATTAAAAATAATTTTTATAATACAGTAGTTAATTAATTAAACAATCGAAAATGAAAAAAGCATTTCTTACAAAACTTTGTAGAAAAGCCCTAATGGTATTAGGGCTTTCAGCATTTAGTTTGAACCTTAGCGTTGCTTCGAGCCACCGAGAAGCCCCTTTGATTTCAGACGATCCATTGGCAGACAACACCGATTTGTATGCTTTCAAGAGTCCGGACGACCCTAACTCTATCACCATTATTGCCAACTACATTCCGTTTCAGCTACCCGAAGGTGGACCCAATTGGTCATCTTTTGGTCAAAATATTCGGTATGAAGTGTATATTGACAACGATGCTACGAAACCGGGCGCAGAAATTATCTACCGTTTCACTTTCACGAAAGCGAATCAAGATAATACCACATTTTTCAACATCCGATTGGGCAAAGAGAATCTTAAAACAACCTACAAATTGGAGCGCAGCACTAACAGCGGCATGAGCTTCACAACGGTTGTTGCGGCTGGTGTTGTTCCACCACCTAATATTGGTCCACGCTCTATTCAAGGGGCTGCCGGATTAGCTAAAGGTAGCTACACCGAGTTGGTACAAGGCGCAATTGCAACGGCAACTACAGGTGAGAAAATATTTTGCGGACCTGCCGATGATCCATTTTTTGTAGATTTGGCTGGTGCTTTTGATTTGGGCAATTTCCGTCCACAGGGCAATAGCACTAACCCAACTAAGGATGGTGTTGCAAGATTCAATGTACACTCTATTGTGTTGCAAATCCCTGTTGCTACTTTGCAAAAAGCAGGTAAAACTGTAGCAATGGCAGCTAATATCTTAGACGGCGATTTTGTCATCGGCGTTTGGGCAGCAGCCAGCCGTCAAGAAATGCAAACTTTGGGTGCTAATGGTGCAGAGCCGACGAACACAGGCAATTGGGTGCAAGTATCGCGCTTGGGTATGCCTTTGACCAACGAAGCGATTATTCCAATTGGCGATAAAGACAAATGGAATGCAACCACTCCTGCCAACGATTTGCAATTTGCTAAGTATTTCAGCAATCCTGAATTGGCTTTGTACATGGATGATTCTCAATTTGGTAGTGCTGTACCGTCTTTGAATGAGTTAAGAATTCAAACAAAATCGTTGGGTTCTTTTGATTTTAGAAATGGTAAAAAAGGTTTATGGGCATTGAAAGGCTCGGCTGCTGTACGCGGTACTGCCTTAGATGATGCTATTTTTGGAACTATTTTATTGCCCGATTCTGTCAGCCCGCGTGCTGTGGATTTGTTGCCTATATTTTATACGGGTGTTCCCAATTTACCTCCTTATCAGTTAGCGACAGGTAAAAACGGTAATCCATTAGCACCAGGCAAACCCTTCATCAATAACTTTTTGCCGACTTTGGGCGATATGTTGCGCTTGAACATGGCTGTTCCTGCTACGCTACGTACTGACCCTAAGTTTAGTTCTTTGGGTATTATTAATGCGGCTGTTTTAGGCTTGACCGACCCTTTATACAATCAAAATACAACTATTCAAATGATACCTAATATGGATGGTTTCCCGAACGGTAGAAGATTGGAAGACGACGTAACGACCATCGAATTGCAAGCAGTGAGTGGTGTGGCATTAGCAGCTATCGGCTTGTGGTATGATGATTATAAAGGAACAGGTAGCCCCGTGACTTTCAGATTAGGAAAAGTATTAGGCTTTACGGCTGGTCCTACTCAAAATGATACCACTTTTAGACCTTCTTTCCCTTACGTACAACAGCCGTGGAGAGGATTTGATTACACTGAAAAAGCACGGTTTTAGTTGGTTATTAATTTAAAAAAATTACAAAAAAAATAAAAAATGAAATCTATTTTAAATAAAATATACAGTATAGTGCTGATGTTCGTATTGGTCAACTGTACGGCTTTGATGGCTTCGAGCCATAGAGAAGCACCCTTGATTTCTAACGACCCTGTGGCAGATAATACGGATTTATATGCTTTCAGAAGTCCTGACAATCCTGATATGATTACCATTATTGCTAATTATATCCCTTTTGAATTGCCACAAGGCGGACCCAACTGGGCTACTTTTGGCGAAAATGTCAGATATGAAATCAGTATTGATAATGACGCAACCAAAGCCGGTGCAGAGATTATCTACCGTTTTACTTTCACTAAAGTGAATGAAGACGCGACCACATTTTTTAATATTCGTTTGGGTAAACAAAATATCAAAACGACTTATAAATTGGAGCGCAGCATCAACAGCGGCATGTCGTTTACAACGATTGTAGCGGCTGGCGTAGTGCCACCTAACAATATTGGACCGCGTTCAATTCAAGGTGCAGCGGGTTTAGGAGCTACTAATTATGCAGCTTTAATGACAGCGGCTGTTACGACTTCTACTTCAGGTGAAAAAGTATTTTGCGGACCCGTTGATGATCCCTTTTTCGTGGATTTAGGTGGTGCTTTTGACTTAGGCGGTTTTAGAAAAGCTGGCAGAGATGGCGTGGCTAAATTCAACTGCCATACAATCGCTATTCAAGTGCCAATTGCTACTTTGCAAAAAGCAGGTAAAACAGTGGCAATGGCGGCGAATATCTTAGACCCTGATTTTGTTATCGGCGTATGGGCTTCGGCGAGCCGTCCGGCAATCAGAACTTTGAGTGCAGCAGGAGCGAAACCTGCAGTTTCTGGCAATTGGATTCAAGTATCCAGAATCGGTATGCCATTGACCAATGAAGCGGTTATTGCTATTGGCGATAAAGACAAATGGAATTCACTCACGCCGAAAGATGATTTGCAATTTGCAAAATATTTCACTAACCCTGAATTGGCTTTGTACATGGATGATTCGCAGTTTGGAACAGCTGTTCCGGGTTTAGCGGATTTGAGAATTCAAACAAAATCATTGGGTTCTTTTGACTTTAGAAATGGTAAAAAAGGCTTATGGTCTTTGAAAGGTACGGCGGCAGTAGCAGGAACGGCTTTGGCTGAATCAGCTTTTGGTGCTATCTTATTGCCCGATTCAACCAGCCCTCGTGCTGTAGATTTATTGCCTATTTTCTATACAGGCGTTCCCAATTTACCGCCTTATCAATTGGCTACAGGTAAAAATGGCAACCCTTTAGCTGTTGGTAAACCATTTATAAACAACTTTTTACCGTCTTTGGGCGATATGTTGCGCTTGAATATGGCAGTGCCGCCGACGCCGCGCAATGACCCTAAATTTAATAATTTGGGTATTGTCTACGCAGCCGTTTTAGGTTTGACCGACCCGTTGTACAATCAAAATACCAGCCTTCAAGCTATCCCAAATATGGATGGTTTTCCGAACGGTAGAAGATTGGAAGATGACGTAACAACCATCGAATTGCAAGCAGTGAGCGGTGTGGCTTTAGCGGCAATCGGCTTGTGGTACGACGATTATCCTGGAACTGGTAGCCCAGTAACGCCGAATTTGTTGAAAGTTATATCTTTTACTGCGGGTGTTTCTCAAAATGATACCACTTTCAGAACGGTATTCCCTTACTTGCAACAGCCTTGGGCGAGTTTCAGAGGACCTTCTTATTCTGCTGCACAATTGCCAAGCGGTACGAAGGATTTGAACATCGGTGCAAATGTTATCATTGCGAGCAACTATCCAAATCCATTCAATGGCAACACGACTATCAAGTACAATTTGGTTTCAAACTCAAATGTAACGATAGAAATATTGGATGTTACGGGTAAAAAAGTAGCGACTGTTATCAGAAATGAAAAGCAAAATTCAGGCGTAAAAACCGTGAATTTCGATGCTCAAAACTTGAATCCAGGTATCTATTTCGCTCAAATTATTACGGAGTATGGTACAGGTAATATCAAAATGATTTTAAACAGATAATTTCAATTTACTGCATAGGGTACATAACTTAGGTATCATTGTCATCTTATCGGCGTCACGTGGAAGTGACGTCGATAATTTTAAAACACTACAATTATTCTCTAAAACCTCATTTTACTGAGGGGGTATCGGTAAGAAATAATGAATAGTTCAAACCGCGCCTTATGTGTTCTATGCAGTAAATATTTACAATTTCAATAAAAATAGAATGAAAAATAACATAACAATCATGATTTCCTTCCTTTTATTATTGACCATGTTTTCATGCGATAATAAAGTGAATACCCTCAATACTAATACTCAAAACAAGGCAAAAGTTGATTTTGACCCATTAAAAGAAAGAAATTCCCAACTGGCTCAAGCAGCCGATTGGGCAGACATCAAATCTAAAGCAATCGAATTAAAAAATAAAATAGATTTCAATCCAAAGGATTCTAAATCCAAACTCCTCCTCGCTCAATTATATATGAAAGAAGCGCGGATTACAGGCGAACACCCCTATTATTATCCCGCTACTTTAAAAATATTAGACAATATTTTGCAAACGGATTCAGTACAATTTGAAGCAATGGCTTTCAAATCGTCTGTTTTGCTCTCATTGCACCATTTTCAAGAGGCGTTGGAAGTAGGGCAAAAAGCTCAAGCAATTAATAGCAACAATGGCTTTATATATGGTGTGCTGTGCGACGCCAATGTAGAATTAGGCAATTATGATGAAGCTGTCAAAATGTCCGATAAAATGCAAAGCGTTCGTCCGGGCTTGGAATCGTACTCTCGTGCATCGTATTTAAGAGAAATTCATGGCAACAATCAAGCGGCTATTGAAGCTCTCAAAATGGCTTTTCAAGCAGCATTGCCCGGCACCGAAGAAGCCTCTTGGGTCGGCAACACATTGGGTCAATTGCTCTTGCACACTGGCGATTTGAAACATGCTGAAGAAATTTCCAATCTTGTTTTGGAACAACGCCCGTCTTATGCTTTTTCAACTAATACATTGGGTGAAATTGCGATGGCGAAGAAAAATTACAAAGAAGCCATCCGTTTATTTGATGAAGCCATTCAACGGATGCCCGAAGTGTCTTTCTACGAAAATAAAGCAGAAGCATTAGAATTGAGCGGCGATACTGAGGGGGCTAAAAAAATATACAATCAAGTCATCACGATGATGGAAGAAGATGCCAAAAGCGGGCATTATGTAGATATGGAACAGGCGATGATTTATTTGAAATTAGACAATAAAGAGGCTGCTCTCAAACACGCCCAAATCGAATACGATAGAAGACCGATGAACATAGACGTGAACCACACTCTCGCATGGGTACTTTTCAAATCAGGTAAAACAAGTGAAGCCAAAAAATATATGGACGTCGCCATGAGAACAGGCAAGCAAAATGCACTCCTCCTCAACAGAGCCGCTCAAATTGAAAAAGCCCTTGGCAACAATGCTAAATCCGCAGAATTGTCTTCAAAATCTAAGAAGATTAATACTTTTATGTAAAGAAATCCTTGTAATTTCTAAAGCCTTACGGACGCTTCATGCTTCTGTAAGGCTATTTTATTTATTAAAAACGCCTTTTTATTTAGTATAAATCAAGGTTTGAATTAAAACATAAAATTGTCGCTTTACGACTAAAAATACTGAGGGGAGTGTCCCTCGGTATTTTTTATTTAAAAACATTTCTCAACTCAAAAAATATGGGTAGCTTTAAACCTTTCTATTAAAAAAATAATACAACCTTTATATCTTTAAAATCTATGAAAAAATCAAAACTTCGCAGCCAAGACTGGTTTGGAAAAGACGGTAAAGACGGTTTTATTTACCGCAGTTGGATGAAAAACCAAGGCTATCCTGCCCATCAATTCAAAGGAAAACCCGTTATCGGTATTTGCAATACCTGGTCGGAAGTCACCCCTTGCAATGGGCATTTCCGTGATTTGGCACAATCCGTTAAAAATGGGGTATATGAGGCAGGTGGTTTTCCTTTAGAATTCCCTGTCATGTCATTGGGTGAAACGTTGATTCGCCCGACTGCTATGCTCTATCGCAACCTCGCCTCCATGTCGGTTGAGGAAAGCATTCGTGCTAATCCATTCGATGCCATTGTTTTGATGACGGGCTGTGATAAAACAACGCCTTCGCTCATTATGGGTGCAGCAAGTGTGGACATGCCAACCATTGTCGTCACAGGTGGACCCATGCTCAATGGGCGTTTCCAAGGTAAAACCATCGGTTCGGGTACAGATATATGGCGCTTCAACGACGATTTTAGGACGGGTAAAATCACCGCCGAAGAGCTTGAAGAAGCCGAATCCTGCATGAATCGAAGCATAGGACATTGTGCGACGATGGGTACTGCGTCTACAATGGCAGTCATGGCAGAGTCGTTGGGTTTGACTTTACCGGGGGCTTCGGCAATTCCGGCAGCGGATTCGCGTAAAAAAGTCCTCGCGCACATGACGGGTATGCGGGCGGTAGAGATGGTGAATGAGAACTTAAAAATGTCGGATATTTTAACGCGGCAGGCTTTTGAAAACGCGATTATGATGAATGCTGCGGTGGGTGGGTCAACCAATTTTGTCATTCACCTTTTAGCCATTGCCGGGCGGATTGGTGTGGAATTGAATTTAGATGATTTTGATAAAATTGGTTCAAAAATGCCATTTTTACTCAATTTGATGCCATCGGGAAAGTTTTTGATGGAAGATTTCTATTATGCAGGAGGCTTGCCCGCCGTTATCAAGGAAATGGAAGGTTTTTTACATAAAAATGCTAAAACCGTGAATGGCAAAAGCCTTGTAGAAAATGCTCAAAATGTTAAAAATTGGAACGAAGAAGTGATTACAAGAGTTGAAAAACCCATTCTTACTGAGGGGGGTATCGCTGTTGTGAAAGGCAATTTATGTGAAAATGGGGCGGTCATAAAACCCTCTGCTGCCTCCGCGCATCTCCTCAAACACACAGGCAAAGCAGTCGTTTTTGAAACCATCGAAGACTATCACGCCCGCATTGATGACCCCGATTTGGAGATAGACGAAACCAGCGTGATGGTACTCAAAAACGTGGGACCCGTAGGCTATCCCGGTATGCCCGAAGTCGGCAATATGGCTCTGCCTAAAAAGCTATTGGAAAAAGGCATCACCGATATGGTGCGTATTTCAGATGCGCGCATGAGTGGAACAGCTTTCGGAACGGTCTTTTTACATGCCTCGCCTGAGTCAGCAGTGGGTGGTAATTTGGCTTTGGTTCAAAATGGCGATGTGATAGAAGTGGATGTGCATGAGCGTTTTATTCACCTGCATGTCAGCGATGAGGAATTGGCTGTACGTAGAAGTAAATGGCAACCGATTGATTTGGGTTACAATCGCGGCTACGTCAAACTCTATATCAACAACGTGACCCAAGCCAGCGATGGAGCTGATTTCGATTTTTTGAAAGGTGGTTCGGGTGCGGATGTGAATCGGGAATCGCATTAATCATGGGCAATGAGTAATGAGTAATGGGTAATGTAGTTTCAATTAAAATTTAGGAAAAATTATAAAAAAATGCTAAAATGTCACTGCGAGCGGAGCATGGCAGGAGGGGGGTAATTCTGCATAAAATATTGACAGTCAATCTATTACAAACCTCATAGGTTTTGAAAACCTATGAGGTTTACCGCTTTCATTAATTCAGAAAAAATTACGTATATCATGAAAAAGTTAATCAAAAAATTAATCATTCCAATATTGCTTCTTATGACACCTTTTGCATACAGCCAAACCAAAACAATGGGTCAGACTGTCAGTTTAGACCCTGCTTTTGATGATTTAATTGATAAAAATGTAAAAATTGAAGTGCTGGCAGAAGGTTTTAAATGGTCGGAAGGTCCCGCTTGGGTGAAGCAGGGCAGCTATCTGATATTTTCAGACGTTCCTAAAAATACCATTTTCAAATGGAAAGAAGGTGAAAATTTGACCGAATTTTTGAAGCCTTCGGGCTATACAGGGCGAGGTGATTACAGCAACGAACCGGGTAGCAACGGCTTGATTATTAGCAAAGCAGGTCATATTATTGCGTGCGAACATGGCGACCGCCGCATTACGATGATGCCGTTAGAAGGTGGTGGCAAAGTGACTTTGGCGGACAAACATGCTGGTAAACGTTTCAATAGCCCCAATGATGTGGTAGAAAAATCCAATGGTGATATATATTTCACTGACCCGCCTTATGGTTTGCCTAAAAAAGAAAAAGATCCATCGCGTGAAACGGGCATATTTGGCGTTTATCGGGTTGCTAAAAATGGGATCACTACCCTCTTGATTAATGATTTGACGCGCCCGAATGGTTTGGCATTTTCACCCGATGAAAGCATTTTATATGTCAATATTTCTGACCCTGACAGGGCGCATATTATGGCATATCCCGTTTTGAAAAATGGTATTTTAGGCAAAGGCAAAATATTTTATGATGCCACGCCTTTACTCAAACAGGGCATGAAAGGCTTGCCCGATGGCTTGCGATTGGATACAAAAGGCAATATTTTTTCAACAGGACCCAGCGGCGTTTTAGTTATTTCACCTAAAGGAAAACTGTTGGGTCGCATCGAAACAACTCAATTAACAGCTAATTGTGCTTGGGGAGATGATGGTTCTACACTTTATATGACAGCCAATGGTTTTCTCTGTCGGATTAAAACGAAGACTAAAGGTGTTGGGTTTTGATATTTAAATTAAAATAAATAAACATAAACAAAGTGTTGATTATCAACATCTTATATCAACTGAGTTAGTTTTTAAATTTTGATACCCCCTCAGTAATTATGGGTAATGGGTAATAAAATGTAATTGATATAATTTTTTCTAATTTTGTAAAACACTTACAAACTCATAACTTATGCGAATAATTCATCATTAAAATATATGGTTTCAAGATTCCTATACTTTGCATTCTTTCTAATTATTTTAATTTGGAGTTGCAATAAAAACCCTTATCGAACGACCAATAGTCTGTATAAAAAACAGATGAAAACGTATGCTCAACGCCTGAGTCAATTCCCTATTGAAGACTCTTTGGGTTTGCAATCGCCACTTTACTGGGTAGGCACGACCAATTTTAATATGCGAAAACCCAATTTCGTTATTATCCACCACACCGCGCAAAACAGTTGTGAACAGACTCTCACCACTTTCACTTTGCAACGCACTCAAGTCAGTGCGCATTATGTCATTTGCAAAGACGGAATGGTGCACCATATGCTCAACGATTACCTCCGCGCATGGCATGGTGGCGTAGCGCGTTGGGGCAACGTGACGGATATTAATTCAGTCAGTATCGGCATCGAGTTGGATAATAATGGGTTTGAGCCTTTTGTCGAGCCTCAAATGAATAGCCTACTTGTTTTATTGGATAGATTGAAAAAAGCGCATGGCATTCCGGCTTCTAATTTTATTGGTCATGCAGATATTGCGCCCACGCGTAAGAATGACCCCAACGTCTATTTTGACTGGCAACAATTAGCTAAAAAGGGATTTGGTAATTGGTATGAAGATACAACAGGCGTTACTGTTCCCCTCAATTTCGATAATGTGCAGGCTTTACGCATTATCGGTTATGATACGAAAGACAGCACCGCAGCAATTACTACTTTTAAGAGAAAGTATATGATGCAGGATAAAAGTAAGGAATTGACTGAGGGGGATAGAAAGATATTATTTATGGTGATGAAGAAGTACTGGTAAATAATGATAAATGATAAATGATAAATGATAAATTAACTCATTGAAAATCAATATTTTGAAGAAATACTGAGGGGTTCAATTTGCTTTGCCTATTCATCATTTATCATTCATCAATCATCATTATTAAACGTCTCTCAACTCCCGTCTCAATATTTTACCCACGTTTGTTTTAGGCAAATCATCTTTGAAGACGATGAATTTAGGGATTTTATAGGGCGTTAAGTTGATACGACAATGCTCCAGAACTTCTTCTTCTGTCAACGATTGGTCTTTTTTAACGACAAAAACTTTCACCAATTCGCCTGATTTGGCATCTTTCACCCCTACTGCTGCGGACTCCATGACCTTAGGATGCATCGCTAAAACGTCTTCAATTTCGTTCGGATAAACGTTGAAACCCGATACCAAAATCATGTCTTTTTTACGATCCACTATTTTAAAATAACCGTCTTCATCCATTATACCAATATCGCCAGTGCTCATCCAACCATCTTTCAAAACTTCTGCTGTGGCATCAGGGCGATTGTGATAGCCTTTCATCACTTGCGGTCCTTTGATTTGAATCTCTCCAGTTTCGCCTATACTGAGGGGGTAACCAGCTTCATCCACAATCCGCATTTCCGTTGAGGGCAACGGCATACCGATTGAGCCCAATTTACCTGTGCCATCAGCCGGATTGGTGCTGGCACAAGGCGATGTTTCAGTCATGCCATAGCCTTCTACGAGCGGACTTTTGGTTATTTGTTGCCATTTTTCAGACACCGCTCTGTTCATAGCCATGCCGCCGCCTAAACCAAATACCAAAGCACTATGATCAAGTTTTTCAAAATCAGAATGGTTCAATAAAGCATTGAAAAGCGTATTAATCCCTACAAAAATGGTAGGTCGGTAGGTCTTTATATCTTTTATCACAGCAGGTAAATCTCTTGGATTGGGTATCAAAATATTGCGCGCGCCCATGCTGAAAAGCCCCATGCAATTGACCGTAAAAGCAAAAATATGGTACAAAGGCAACGGGCAAAATGCTACTTCCGAACCATCGTCTTTCAAAACAACGCCGCATGAACACCGCATCTGAAGCATATTCGCTATGAGATTGCGATTGGTCAACATCGCACCTTTCGATAAGCCCGTTGTACCGCCTGTATATTGCAAAGCGACCACATCTTCAGGATTGGATTCAAAGGGTTTTATGGAGAATTTAGCCCCTTCTTTAATAGCGTGTTTAACGGACACAGTGCTGGCAATATTAAATTTCGGTACCATTTTTTTCACTCGGCGCACCATAAAATTAATTAATCCACCCTTCAAACCGCCCACCATTTCGCCCATACTCGCCACTATCACGGTCTTAATCGGCACTTCGCTCAGAATAGATTCTAAATGATAAGCGAAATTTTCAATAATGACAATCGCTTTCGCACCGCTGTCATTGAATTGATGCTTCATTTCGCGCGGCGTATAAAGCGGATTGGTATTCACGATAACTAAACCCGCTCTCAATGCACCAAAAAGCACAATCGGATATTGCAAAATATTGGGCATCATAATCGCCAATTTGTCGCCCGGTTCTAAGCCACGCGAATGCAAATAAGCAGCAAATTGCTTGCTATAACGGTCAACTTCATCGAAAGTCATGTCTTTACCAAAACTGGTGAAAGCAATTTTGTAGCGATATTTTTTAAACGTAATATCTAATACTTCAAGCAAATTCTTGTACGTGTTAGAGTCAATATTGGCAGGCATATTTGCGGGATAATGCTTGAGCCAGGGTCTGAAATCAGAGGCAGCCATATTTAGTTAGGATTTAATTTATAATTGAAAAAAATAGGTTAGCGAATTTTCACACATTTTAGACTGCAATATCGAAATTTTATTTGAAAACAAAATTAAAATTCGTGTATTTGTTAAAATAGATGATAAAATATGCTTTGGAAAATTAATGATTAAATAATATGCGCTTAAGGTACAGTTTACTTGTAACGATGAAATTTGCCCTTATAAATGTTCATTTAAAAACAAATTATGAAGCGTAAATTAGCTTGACTTTGTTAAATTAGCAAAAAAGCTACTATGAATTAAAAATTGTTTAAAAAAGAATGAGAACGAACAAAACTATTGGGGATTAAGTGTAAAAAG
>JAYUUR010000659.1:0-2318 GCA_043754475.1 Saprospiraceae bacterium
GGATTTAAGCGTTTTTTTAATACCCTTTTGTTGTTTTTCATTGGCTACAATTTAGTCGTTTTTGCAGGCAATTTTGAGACGCTTTTTATCGGCTGGGAGATATTGGGCTTGTGTTCTTTTCTACTCATTGCTTTTTATAGAGACCGCTATTTACCTGTCAAAAATGCCTACAAAGTCATTTCATTTTATCGAATCAGCGATATTTGCTTGATATTAGCGATGTGGATGAGCCATCATTTATGGCATAAAAACATCACGTTTTTTGAATGGAATAATGCAGCGTTTATTTCTGAACCTTTTCTACAGCATTATGGCGCAGCATTTTTTATGGCACTCATGATAGTGATAGCGGCAGTGATTAAGTCTGCCCAAATGCCATTTTCTACTTGGTTGCCCCGCGCGATGGAAGGTCCGACGACATCGAGTGCTATATTTTATGGTTCATTGTCGGTGCATATCGGCGTTTTTATACTTTTGCGAACAGCCCCGTTATGGGAAAATGAAACGGTCATAAAAGGCATCATAATAGGCGTCGGTCTAATGACCAGTCTCATAGCCACCAGCATTGCCAGAGTGCAGGCAACCGTGAAAACGCAGATTGCTTACGCCTCAATTACCCAAATTGGCTTAATGTTCATTGAAGTAGGGTTGGGTTTTCATACTTTAGCCTTGGTTCACTTTGCGGGCAATGCTTTTTTGAGAACCTATCAGCTTTTAGTATCCCCCTCAGTATTGGGCTACTTAGTGCATGATATGTTCTACAATTTTGTACCGCGCACGACCAATAATGATCCCACGTTGTCCAATAAAATAAGGAATACCATCTATGTTTTAGGGATGAAAGAATGGAATTTCGACTTTTTATTCTACCGTTATTTATGGTCACCATTTAAATGGATAGGCAATCAATTCAATTTTATGCGGAGCAAAGGGGGAATCACCTCCCTCATTGCGCTTTTTGCTGTTGGCACAATTGTGCTTTTTGCAGTAAGCAATATATCTATCAACTTCCAGAAATATGCCGCTTTGATTTTCTCTGCACTCGCCTTATTGATGATTTTGAAGGCTTTTACGGAACGCGGCGATGCTCGCAGGGCGTGGATAATGTTGGTAATGAGCCAATTTTTTATTGCACTGTCCATCTTATTCAACGAACGTTTTGAGTGGCAGCAATTGGCTTATTTTTTAGGCGGTTCTATTCCTGCAGCCTTGATTGGTCATTATTATTTGACTAAAGTACACGCCATTGATAGCAATATTGCTCTCAACCAATACCATGGCTACAGCTACGAACAACCTCGAATCAGCTTTATATTTCTACTATCGGGCTTAGGTTTGTTGGGCTTTCCTATCACACCCTCATTCATCGGTATTGATTTGATGTTTACCCATATTGGCGCCCACCAAATTGTATTAATCATTATCATGGCTCTCAATTTCCTGTTTTTAGAGCTTTCTATCCTCCGCATTTATACCCGCGTCTTTTTAGGTCAGCATAAAAAAGCCTATCATCCTATTGCTTTTAAGTCGTCATAAATATATAGTGATCGGTTTTAGGAAATACACTTGTAAAGCCGTTTCGTTGTCAAGCGAAGCGGCTTCACCGTTAATCGAAGCGGCTTCACCGTTAATCGAAGCGGCTTCACCGTTAATCGAAGCGGCTTCACCGTGAAGCGAAGGGGCTTTGCAGTGAAGCGGAGGGGCTTTGCGGTGAAGCTAAGGGGCTTAGACTTAAAGATACTGAGGGGGGTAAGCGTCTAAACTGAACATTTTATAGAAATTAGTCCCTTATTTAATCTCCCATATTACTTCCTTCCTTTTTATTTTATTTATCCAAACAGGCGAGGCACAGTCACACGAGTGTCCGCAACAACCATACAATTTATTGCATAAATCGTCTAAAATTGTTTCAGCTCCATTTTCACTGTTCCTTATTATAAGAATGGTTTTACCTTCTAATTTAGCTTTATAAATAGAGCCTTTAAAAAATGTAACACCATCTTTTTTCAAAATTGCTTTAGCATCCTCAAGACAAAGAGGGTTCACTTCCTTTTTTTTACAGCTTCCCCAAATGATTACACCAATGAATAATATGACTAAACTAAATACTTTCATTTTTAATTTTTTTAAATTATATTTTTAAAATTGCTACACCATGTCCATTAGTTTTAAAGACAACTAATAGTCAGAAAAGGTTGGGTATTATGAAAATATTGGAATCGATGGGTAAAAAAAAAGTAACTACTTAGCCCCCTAACCCCCAAAGGGGGAACGCCTACGAAGTATGCTAAATTTGTTTAAAAAATGAACGATTTTAA
>JAYUUR010000660.1:0-6816 GCA_043754475.1 Saprospiraceae bacterium
GGCAAACCGACCATCAAAGGCACACGGCTTTCTATAGAATTTATCATTGACCGATTGGCAAATGGTTGGACAGAACAACAACTACTCGACAATTATCCCCGCTTAACCAATGAAAGTTTACGCGCTGTATTTGCGTATATTTTTGATTGCCTACAAGACGGCTTAATGCACCCAATGTCTTCTAAAGCTGCCTAATGAAATTTTTAGCCAATGAGAATCTGCCTTTAGCCACTATTCGGAAGTTACAAACTTCTGGTTGGGATGTATTGTCCATTAGCCTTGATTCACCTTCTATCACGGATGAAGAAGTGATGAAAATAGCTATTGAAGAAAATAGAACCATCATTACATTCGATAGAGATTATGGTACACTTATTTATCAATATGGTTATCGCCCACCCGCTGGCGTTATCTACCTCCGTTTACAAGACTTTACACCTGAAGAACCAGCCGACTTTCTTTTGAATTTGATTAATACTACAACTTTTACCTTTATTGGTCTTTTACTGTTGCTGATGAGAATAATATCAGACAAAGGAAATATTAAAACGGCGATACTGAGGGGTATCGCCGTTGCCGCATAAAGCGTATTTTTTCAGAAGATTATCACTTGTTCTAAATCTAAATTGTTTAGCTATAGCCCCCTCATTAATCCCTTGTAATTTTTAGAAAAAAGCGTAATTTTGTAAAAAATAAAGAATATGTCTTCAATTGACCAATCACAGCCGCCATTCAGCAATTTACAAATGGAATTGTTGAAAATATTTGACCGACAGTTATCGGATGAAGACCTCTTGGAAATCAAATTACTTTTAGCTAAACATTTTTTGGAAAAAAGTATGAACGCTGCCGACAAAGTATGGGATAAAAACAATTGGTTAGCAAAAGATGCTGTACGCCTGTCGCAGGAGCATCACCGCACGCCCTACAAACCTGAAACTCTATGAGAATCGTTTTAGATACAAACATTCTTTGGATTTCTATCCCTCGTTCTTCTCCTTCTAATTGGCTTATCCAAGATTTATTGAATCAGCGATTTACGCTCTGTGTTACAACTGATATTCTGGAAGAATATGAAGAAATTATTGAGCGTTTTTTAGGTGTAGAATCGGCTCAGAACTTCATGGAATTTTTGAATACACTACCCAACATTGAAAAAGTTACCAAACATATTAGGTGGCAACTAATAACTGATGACCCTGATGATGATAAATTTGCTGATTGCTACTTATGGGGTAATGCCTACCATTTAGTTACACACGATAAACATTTCAACGTGCTTAAAAACCGCACTTTTCCAAGAATAAATGTTATTAAACTGAATGAATTTAAGAAAATAATGGGTAGATGATAATTCGGCGATAATGCGAGAGTCCCAAATTCATAAAAAACAACGGCGATACTGAGGGGTATCGCCGTTGTCGTATAAAGCCTATTTTTTAAATAAATAATTACACAGTTACAATTGTTTGGTTTTCTTGATGATAAGAAGTGGATAAGTTTTGCCACTTTTCAACAATCTTTTTAGTCATTTTCAATACCATATCTGGAGAAACCTCATCAGGAAAAGATTGTATTATTGCTGCTACAATCGTTTTTATAGACATATTGGGGTTTTCTTTAAAAAACCTTATAGTATCTGACTCTGCCAGATTGAGCACAGACTTTTCATACTTTTTAGTCGATATATCTTTGTTAGATTTGTTTTGCACCGACCTAATCGCCTCATGAAAATGCCCAAGAGAAGCGTCTTTTAAGGCATCTTCAAAACTGATTGATTTATGTTGTCCTATATTTTTCATTGTACAAATTTACGTTTTAATCTAAAAAAGTTATAAATAATTTCTTAGTGTACTAAATTTGTTGCTGGGAAAAAAGATAGAACTTTGTATTAAAAAAAAGGAATAATATTACAACTTTATAAATCAAATTAAATTATAAAAACAACGGCGATACTGAGGGGTATCGCCGTTGTCGTATAAGCCTATTTTTTCAAAAGATTATCACTTTTGCAAAGTTGCGGTTCAATAAAAAGAGGTTATCTTTGTATAAAAAATAAGATGAAAATATTAATAGATGTAGATGAAAATCAAATAGATTTTATGCTTGACTTGCTTTCAAAATTCGATTTTGTCACTTTTGAAACGACTGAACATACATTGTCTGAGGAAGAAAAGAACTTCATTGATATGCGTATGGCTCACCATTTAGCCAATAAAGATAAATCTGTTCGTTGGGAAGACTTAAAAACTCAATTGGAGCAATCACTATGAGATACGCCATTATTTTTTCATTTTTAGCCTCCGAGGATTTAACAGAAGTGCTGGGGTGGTATAAATCCCAAAACGTACCAGGGTTAGAAAAACGCTTTATTGAAGCGATGTCTAAAATTTTGAAACGCTTAGAATCAAATCCCGAACTTTATCCATTTGCACATAATGAGATACGCCAAGCGTTTTTGAACATATTTCCTTACAAAATCCTTTATTCAGTGGATAATATTTCCAACGAAGTGACGATTATTGCTGTTATTCACAAAGCACGTGACCCCAAAGTTTGGAAAAATCGTTTGTAGATTATTTCTCTGATTGTGTAGGATATTCAAAAAAAACAACGGCGATACTGAGGGGTATCGCCGTTGCCGCATAAAGCATATTTTTTCAAAAAACATAAGCGTTATATGACTGATTCATTTAAAATCTCTCTAAATTCCTCAATGCTTATCACTTCCACGACAGGGAAATCAATTGTTTTCAAAATATCGAAATGTTTATCGTGAGAAACAATAAAATCGGCATTGCCAGCTACTGCACAATCCACGAATTTATCATCATCAGGGTCATCTTTAATGAGTAAAAATCGGAAAGTAGGTGAGATTTTAGCAGTATTTTTCAAATTGGGTAAACCAAAAGTCAGCATATCTGCAATAGTCGTATTGTAATGATTTGCTATCTTTTCATAATATTCTTCCAATATTTCATTTGATAACAACAGCGTAAAACGTTGATTTTCTAAGGCTTCAACAACCAAAAATGTTTATGGTGCGGTAAAAAACTCACCATAAGTATATTGGTATCCAATACAACACGCCAATTATTGCTTTTCATCAGCGAGCCAATTATCTAAATCTTCATCAGTTGTTCCACGTTGCGCTTCGATATCACCTATCTGGTTAATGGCTTTACGCATAAAATATTTTGCCAACATATCTTTGACTTCTAAAAGTTCCTGCTCTGAAGGGTTTACAGCATATAAGCGTAAAAGCTCTAATTGCAAGGGAGTGAATTTAGTAGGTTCTAATAATCTTGTCATTTTATATAAATTTTACTGTATTTCGTTAACAAAGATAATGATTTCTCTTGAATTATCAAATTGAACCACCTTCTCAGTCTTTTCAAGTAAAACACTGCGAGAGTGCTGAAATGCCTTTTTCATAAAAAACAACGGCGATACTGAGGGGTATCGCCGTTGCCGCATAAAGTATATTTTTGAAGAGATTATTCATTTTGCAAAGTTGCGGTTCAGTAAAAAGAGGTTATCTTTGTAATAAATTGATTGTACAATGAAAATAAATACGGCTCAAATCACTCAGCAAATAGAGTTGCTCAATAATCGACATTTAGATGAGCTTAAACTTTTTATTGAATTTCTAATGAGCAAACAACAAAAGGAAATTCAACAAAAAACTAAGCCTAAATCTAACTCTCCTAAGCTATTGGCAGACCTACAGCCATTAGCCATACCTGTAAGCCACTATATCATTCAACGGGACATGATTTATAAAGAATCTGGCTTGAATCAATAAATTATGTTGTCAAAACAAGAACATATTGATTATTGGATTAAATCTGCCGAAGATGATTGGGAGGCAGTTAATGCGTTATTGGTTTCCAAAAAATATGTTCAATGCTTATTTTTTGCTCATCTTGTTTTAGAAAAACTTTGTAAATCTCAATGGGTGAGAGATAATGAAGGCAATACACCGCCTAAAACACATAATTTAGTGAGATTAATTCGATTGACTAATTTTGAGATGATTGAAGAAGACTTACAATTTCTTGAAGAATTTAACGATTTTCAATTAGAAGGACGTTATCCTGATTACCTATTTGAAATTCATAAAAGATGCGATATAGCCTATACTCAAGAACTTTTAGAAAGAGTTAAAATCATTAAATCATGCTTACAAGAGAAGAAGTAATTAAAAAAGTGCAATTATTTACCCAAGAGATTCTTTCTTCAGGCGTGCCATTAGAAAGGGTCATTTTATTTGGTTCTTATGCTAAAAATAAGGCAAATAATGACTCTGATATTGATGTAGCATTGGTATCAACAATCTTTAATGGTTTTGGCTATGAAGATAGAAAGCACTATTCAAAAATAAACATCAAAAAGTATTTTGTCGATATTGAAACTAAGACTTTTCCAAGTGCCTATTTTGAAAAAGGCGACCCATTTATTGCCGAAATTATACAAACAGGCATTGAGTTATACAATTCAAAAATGAATAAAATGCCTATTTCATAAAAAAACAACGGCGATACTGTCCCGAAGGGATGCCTTTGGCAAGGGGTATCGCCGTTGCTGCATAAAGCATATTTTATTTTAATTCAACAATTCATAAATCCCTGCAATACCTTGACCACCGCCAACGCAAGCCGTCACCATACCATATTTTTTATCCTGCCGACGCAATTCGTTGAACAACTGAACGGATAGTTTCGCACCAGTACAACCCAGCGGATGACCCAAGGCAATTGCTCCACCATTCACATTCACAATGTCAGGATTCAAGCCCGCTTCTTGAATGACCGCGAGGGCTTGAGCAGCAAAGGCTTCATTGAGTTCAATCAAATCCACTTTATCAAGCGTTAAATTGGCTTGTTTTAAGGCTTTTGGAATAGCCGCACAAGGTCCGATGCCCATAATAATTGGCTCAACACCACCGACTGAACACGATACTAAACGTGCAATAGGCTTCACATTCAATTGCTTCAACATGGATTCAGATACGATTAAAACAAAAGCTGCACCGTCCGATGTTTGAGACGAATTACCCGCCGTCACAACGCCATTCATAGCGAAAGCCGGGCGCAATTTGAGCAACCCCTCAGTAGTGGTGTCGCGGCGAACGCCTTCATCAGTATCTACCACAGACGTCTTCGTTGTGCGTTTATCATTGGCAACAAAAACTTCTTCAACCGTAACGGGGACTATTTCACTTTTAAATTTACCTGCATCAATAGCCGCCGCCGCCTTAGCATGGCTTTTGGCTGAATATTCGTCCGCTTGTTGACGGCTGATATTGAATTTTTTCGCGACGGCTTCCGCTGTAAGACCCATGCCGACCACGTAATCGGGCGTATCACGCGCCACTGAGTAAGCGGGCGCGAGTTTATAGCCTGTCATCGGAATCATGCTCATGCTTTCCGCACCACCTGCCACGAAGCAGTCGCCCATGCCAGCCCGAATCTTAGCCACAGCAATCGAAATAGCTTCCAAACCCGAAGCGCAATAGCGATTGATGATAAATCCTGGTACTTCCTTACCAAGCGCGCGAAGGGAAATCTGACGACCCACTTGCAGACCTTGCTCACCTTCGGGATTGGCGCAGCCAACGATGACATCGTCCACTTGCTTAGGATCTACTTCCGGCACTTGCGCCATGAGATGTTTGATAATATCCACCGCCAAATCGTCGGAACGATAATTTCTAAAACCACCACGTCCTGCTTTGCCTATTGCCGACCGATAGCCAGCTATTATATATGCTTCTTGCATTTTTTTTTAATTTTTAATTTTTTAATTAATTCCTCAAAGGCTTGTTATTGGTCAACATATATTGAACGCGCTCCAACGATTTTTGCTCACCGCAAAGACTCAAAAATGCTTCACGCTCTACGTCCAAAAGGTATTGCTCACTCACGCGTTGTGCACCCGTGAGGTCGCCGCCACAAAGGACATAAGCGACTTTTTTAGCAATTTTGATGTCATGCTCGCTGGCATAATTGCCCAATTGAAGAGAGTGAGCTGCTACATAAAGCGCTGATAAACCTGTTCTACCCAACACTAAAATGTCTTTGCGCGGTTGCTTTTGCACATAGTTTTCAGCCAATTGCAAGGCTTTTTTCTTGGCTTCAGCTATATTCCTATCTTTATTCAAAACAACAAAATCTTTTTCATGCGTCAAATAACCGAGGTTAAATGCTTCATGTGCGGAAGTCGCTACTTGAGCCATTGAGATAGTTTTGAACTGCTCGATGAGGATATTTATTTGCACATCGCCTTCGTGGAAAGTATCGCTCGCCCGCACTGCAAATTCTTTAGTGCCGCCGCCGCCTGGTATCAAACCAACACCGACTTCTACCAAACCCACATAACTCTCAGCCGCCGCCGCCACTGCATCAGCGTGCATCGAAAACTCGCATCCACCGCCAAAAACATAACCTTGCGTAGCAATCACCACAGGAATCGCTGAATAGCGCAACTTCATAGACGTATCTTGGAAAAATTTAATGGCATAATTCAACTCATCCCACTCTTGTTGATAAGCCAACATGGCAATCATCATCAAATTAGCACCGACCGTAAAATTGGTCGCATTATTACCAATTACTAAGGCTTTCCACCCTTCTTCCTCAGCAATTTTGATAGAGTCATTGATACCCCTCAGTACACCCTCGCCGATGGAGTTGGCTTTGCTTCTAAACTCTAAACACAATACGCCATCGCCAATATCGTGCAACACGACTTCCGGATTTTCATAAACAGGTTTTTTATCTCGATAATTATCTAAAACAATAAATTCGCCTGCAC
>JAYUUR010000661.1:0-6816 GCA_043754475.1 Saprospiraceae bacterium
AATTTTCAAGCGAATCTACATGCTATTATTCGGCGAACTAATTCACCAGAAGATTTTATTCATCAGGTGAATAGAGCAGTGGTGCGGATTACTAAAAGCGAAAGATATTTGACACTTTTTGTTTGTGATTTGGATATAAAAACTTGCCGTTTGAGGTACATCAATGCTGGGCATATTCCTCCTGTAATGGTAACGGGCGATAAAGTGCAATTTTTAAGTAAAGGCTGCACCATTTTGGGGCATTTCAAGAAATTGCCTGCTTTGGAAGTTGGTGAGTTTTATATTGAAGAAGATACTTTACTCTGCGTTTTTACGGACGGTATCACGGATATACGCGATCCCGAAGGCAGTTATTTTAATGAAAAAATATTGGGTGAGTTTGCCATGAGCAATTCAGAACTCTCGCCACAAGATTTCAACGATAAACTTATGAGTAAAATAGATAAATTCAAGGGTGATGAAGAGTTTCCTGACGATATTACTGTTTTAACCTGCAAATTTTTAAAAAGTAAAATGAAAGAAGAGCCTGCGATGGAACTGGCAGAGCATATTAAAGCGTAGATGAAATTAAGAATTATCCATAAAAAAAGCCATGATACTGAGGGGTATCATGGCTTTTGACGTTTCAGATTAAAACTATACTACGACATACTTTCAAAACGACGCAGTTTTTCTTCTAATAATTCTTTTTGTAATTTCAAATTCAAAACTTCTAAATCCTTATTTTTCAATTCTAATTCTTTGATGTTAATTTGAGAAATTAATTCTTTTGCGTTATCACCTATTGAACTATTGACTATATTATTATTACTGTTTCCATTAAAAGAATTGAAAAATCCTTTTTCTCCTATAGCCTTTATGTCATCTTCTGACATTTGTAAAACATCTGATATTTGTTTAAATCGATGGTCGCTGAGTTTAGAATTTTTTTCCATGTTACGGTAAGCTGTTGTGGACACTTTGAGCATTTCTGCCATGTTTTCTTGTGAATATTCCCGAAAAAGCCGTGCTAATCGTATTTTTTCTCCAATTATCATGTTAGTTTTTGTTTTGAGTGTGAGTGAATAGTGTGTGATTTTCGCAACTTCTTTGTGCGAAAATAGCAACTATATTTTATTGGACAAGTTTTTTATCACTTTTATCTTTGTCTTATAATTTTTTAAAGAAAACCCTTTGCTCGTCCCTAAACAAAACAAAGGGCATTAGAAACATTTTTTATTTCACAAATCTAAATTAATTTTTTATGAAGACAACAAAAATTTTAGCAGTCATTTTGCTTTTTAGCATGATTTCTATGACTTCTTTTGCACAACTTAAAGTACTTTCTACGGGAAGAACTATTATTGGACCTGAACGAGTAGGTGACGACCCTACTCAATTTACAACTTTTGGTTTATTTGGGAAAGGTACTTATTGGAGTGGTTCAAAACTGAGTTTTGGCGACGTAGGAAGCCCCTCAAGTGGTGGATTACATGCCTTTATTGGTGAATTTGGCAATTATGATTCTGATATTCTAAATCCTCACGGAAGAAGTGGTATTTATTTTACTATTGGAGGGGGTGCTGATATTGTCATTGCCAAAATGGAGTCCAATTTATTAAATGTATTTGGAAATGTACAAGCTAACAGTTTTGTCGCTGTATCAGACATACGATTGAAAAAGAATATTAAACCAATATTGTTAGGGATTAGTCTCAATAATATTAAAAAACTGAATGCTATCACTTATGATTATAAAACAGAGAAAGAAGATTCACTTTTAATCGAAATAAACAAACTACGTCCTATTGAGGAAAAAGAAAAAAAAGGAGTAGAACAAATGAAAAAGGATATTGCGAAGAAAAAGATTTTGATGTCAAATCAAATAGGCTTTTCTGCCCAAGACCTTCAAAAAATATATCCTGAACTTGTCATTACTGATTCTGATGGTATGTTATCAGTCAATTATACAGGCTTAATACCTGTTTTAGTAGAAGCCTTGAAAGAACAACAAGCCCTTATTGATGCCCAAAAAGCTACTATTGATGCGCTTCAAAGTGATATGATTACGGTTAAGAGAAAATTGGGATTGTAGTTAAATCATAAATTCACAATTATTTTTTCACATTCTAAATTTCTTTTTATGAAAAAAATAATATTAAGAATTGCCTTTTTATCCCTATTTTGTTTTTGGGGTATAAATATTACATTTTCTCAGCCTTTCACTAATTTTAATTCATCACAATTTTGTGGTAGTATATATGGAAACTATGCCCCTGGAGTTTCTATTTCACAAGAAGAATTTGATCCTTTTTATATTAATAATAATAAGTGTCTTTTACCTTGGGAAGTATCTCACGGCACTCCTCAATTGTATTTAACTGAGGGGATAAATAGTAATAAAAAAGGTATATATATGGCTTCTGGAGATGAAAGTGATGCCCCTGTGCTTCCACAAGGCAAAGTATCTGAAGGAGTATTTTATAAATACAATTTTAAAAAAAATCAGAGATATAGATTAAAAGGAACTGTTCAAGGGTATGCAGATAACAGTACCGATAAATTTACTATCGCTTTAGTGAACAATTTACAAACTGTGGCAACTAACAGTCATTGGGAACGGGATCTTAACAACAGGTCATATATTAGACCAAATACATCAACTAAACAAGATATATATACACGAAGTAATATTACTGTTTTCGACATAATCAATTTTGATATAATTTTTTATCCCAATCAAGATTATAATTGTATCTGGATGTATCCAGAAGATAATGACAAAATAATATATTTTACAAATGGTTATTCAGGGGATGCTGGAATTGTTGTATCAAATCTTGAAATACCTTGTGATGCAGCGGTATCTGCTGATTTAGTAATAAACAGTACAGAGAGCTTGCTCGGAACTTCTTACAATTTACATAAACCCTTAGCCCCTATTATTCAAGCTAATAATATTCTTGTACCTTGTAATGGAAGCCCTGTTAGAATATCAAAATCTGGTGATTTACCAGTATGGAATAATACTTATACTTATCAACCGGACCCTCCTGTAATTATGGAAGCTGCTACCAGTATTTGTATTATGAGTACACCTAACGCTTCAAATTCATCTTATTTCGAAGTTGAATTAGGTAGGGTTTTTGAAGCACGAATCAACCCAACGCCATGTTTTAAAAATAATTGCGGAGGGTTTATACCATGGGATGACCATCGCATTGTTAAACCTTTGACTTGGTTAAATACAAGCAATGACAATATTCATCCGGTGTGGTCAATACAGTCATTGAGTTACCCTATCCCATTCAATGCCTACAAATATAAACTTGAAATCTTTGCTTCTAACGGAAATAGAATTTATTCAAAAAGCTTCGAAGATAGAGAAAACGGATTAAGCGAAGAGGTAATAAAAGTTTATAAAAGTGAGCTTTTAGGAAATGTATTGCCTTTTAGTGTTGCAACTTTTTATCTATTATTAGAAAATTGTAATGGCACAAGGCTAATTACAGGTGATATTTCCCCTACAACAGGAAATACATGGGAATTAACTACTTCAAAAAAGGATGACAAGAACGGTATGTTATTTCCCAATAAGAGTGAAATCAATCAAGAATATAGTGAACCTAATATAAGGGATTTTGAATTTAAAATTACACCGAACCCTTTAAATAAAGATTGTTTATTATCGTTTATATTACCGGACGATGCAAATGTCAATCTATGGATATATAATCAAATTGGTCAAGTAGTAGAAACACGTAAACTTGGTAGTTTTTTATCGGGTGAATATCAAAAATCAATCTCTTTCGATAATTTACCCAATGGGTTATATATTTTTACTTTAAAAACCTCTTCTGGAAAAATCTTATCTAAAAAAATTAGTAAAACCAATTAAAATGACAATACCCACAAATAACAGGAGGCGTTTTACATTACTAATCCTTATTGCAATCGCCATATCTACAAATGTATTCTCCCAATCTCGCTTATTTGTGGGTATTCATATGACGCCTACGTATTTCAGCAATTTTAGAAAATATGCGAACAATACTTATGAGTTTTATTATGGTCTAAATCGGAAACAATTTTATTTAACTAACGGCTTATCAATTGAATATAAATTCAATAAAAAACTATCTGTTTTATTCAATCCTGGTATATTTAAAAGACGTTTCGATAGTGATTGCGTTGATGTTAATACTAATGGAAGATTGGGTCCTGTTTTTTTTATCTCAAAAGATAATAATTGTCTTTTCAGTGCAGAAAGCTCTTTTAACTTTTTACGAATGCCGCTTATGTTAAAAATAGCGTTAAATAAACCATCTAAAGTAAGTATATATATAGCGTTTGGGAATAGTATCACGTACTGTTATAGAGTAATAAGCTCTATAAAAAGAGTGAATTCCGGTATTGAAGTAAGGCATATTGATAATAGAGGTAGTTATTTTGAGTCATGGATTTCTCCAATATTAGAAGCAGGCTCTGACTTTAAGTTAACAAAAAAGATATTTTTAAATTCTAATATTAATGTGCAGACAGAACAACCTCTCATTTCAAACTTTAGTATAGGAGGCAGTATAGGGTTGAAAATAGGTTTATAAATTCCTTTGCTAAAAAGCCATGATACCCTTCAGTATCATGGCTTTTTTAGTTGGAGTAAATTCTTACGAAAAATATACTTTTCGGATATAAAGCCAATTGACACTTAAACGCTGTAACGATTAGCCAAAATCAGAGAAAGGTATCGTTTTAAGGTTTTTTATTGACAGACGAATAAACGATTAACCAATAACCACTCACCCTTTCAAAGTCGTTTTGCCCAACGCACTATCCCGCAGGCGTTGTAAAAACGGAGAAGCGAAAATAAAAGATTGCAACTCCTGATTGTCACTCGCTAAAACTTCCGATTTAGTACCTTCCCATTCCAACATACCGTTGTGGATAAAGACGATTTTTTCACCGATTTCCATCACCGAGTTCATATCGTGGGTGTTGATAATGGTTGTAATATTTTTTTCAATGGTGATACTTTTTATCAATTCATCAATCACGATGGAGGTTTTAGGGTCAAGCCCTGAGTTGGGTTCATCGCAAAATAAATACTTCGGATTGAGAACAATAGCCCGCGCTATACCCACCCGTTTTTGCATACCACCCGACGCTTCGGAAGGATATTTTTTATTCACCCCTGCCAAACTAACTCTTTCAAGGCAATAATTGACTTGATCATCTTTCTCTTTACGCGTCATATTGGTGAACATATCCAAGGGAAAACGCACATTTTGCTCTATCGACATCGAATCAAACAGTGCCGAGCCTTGAAAAAGCATACCTACTTGCATCCGCACTATCCGAACTTGTTTTTTATCCAATTCAGTAAAATTCACATCATCGTACCAAACGTTTCCACTTGTCGGCTGCACCAATCCGATGAGGGTTTTGAGTAAAACAGTTTTCCCTGCGCCACTTCGCCCAATAATAAGATTCGTTTTGCCTGACTCAAAAATGGTGCTGATACCTTTAAGTACTTCATTTTCTCCAAAGGTTTTTCTGATATTTTCCGTTCTAATCATTTTTATACTGAGGGGGTAAGGAAATGATGAATGATGAATGATGAATATTGTAATCCAATTTATTGAGTTAAAATTATAGTAATAATGTAATCAGCTAAAAGAATGGCAATATCACCATACACAACCGCATTGGTGCTGGCTTGACCCAATTCAATACTGCCACCTTTTACATAATAACCTTGATAACAAGAAATAGACGTTAGTAAAAAAGCATAAACAATGGCTTTTACGAACATCATAAACACATTATAAGGTATAAAAAATGAACGCAATCCCCTCACATAATCTGCATGGGCTAAAAGCTCAGTCGGGACTGTTGACAAATATCCACCTGAAATACCGATGATAGCCGAAAGGGCGACCAATAAAGGTATGACAAATAATGCTGCTATAATCTTGGGCATAATAAGGAAAGCCACCGTATTGATACCCATCACTTCCATTGCGTCGATGTGTTCTTTTTGGCGCATACCGCCTATTTCGGCAGCCATCTTGGAGCCTACTTTACCTGCTAAAACAAGGCAGGAGACAGTTGGCGCTAGCTCAATAATACATAAATCGCGAACGATATAGCCGATATAATAGCGTGGAACTAATTGTCCATTGAGCTGATAGGCAAATTGCACGGCTGAAACAGCACCAATAAAAATCGAAATCAGCGCAATAATAACCACCGAACCGACGCCAATATCATTCATTTGGCGCATCGTTTCGTTCCAATACATGCGGAATTTTTCAGGACGCGCTATCGCGGTGCGCAACATGGAGAGATATCGACCAAAGTGGAAAAAAAAATTGATTGCCAACAGTAATTATTTGAATAGAGGTTTGAAAAAATATGCGTTAAAATATGGGGCAAAATTAATTTTTTTTCATTCAAATTAAACGCTTGTTCAAAGAAGTTTGTTTTTAAGAGGATGATTTACAAATTAAGACCTTTCGGCATGAAATTTTCAATGTTCAAAATTCACTCAATCGCTCATCAAACATCATCAAAAACAGAATGAAATGACTCTAAAACAAGCGTTTTCTTTTTCAACTCTACTTTCTCTCTATTCAATTCATTCAGCCGCTCAAGAAATTATCAACGATGACCCTACCCTCAACAGGGGAAAAGTGGAATGGCAATGGCGTGTTTCTGTAGGCGATGTGCCTTTCAATAAGCCGATTACAGCTGATTTTACAGTGACCAATAACAGCAATCAACCCTTAATTATTCAAGATGTCAGAACAGGTTGCCATTGTACAGTGACTGAATTTC
>JAYUUR010000662.1:0-6803 GCA_043754475.1 Saprospiraceae bacterium
TGATAAAATAACCAATTTGAGTCCGACTATATATTTCAAAGATAAATCAGTCAATAGTATCAATTGGCAATGGTTTATCGGCTCTACTTTTTCATCGAAGCGCGAGCCTGTTCATACTTTTAAAGATACGGGTATGCAAACCGTGAAGTTGTATGTGCGAAATACTGAGGGGTGTGTGGATTCAATTACAAAAAATATATACGTTGAGCCTGTTGTGACTTATTTTATGCCTAATGCCTTTACGCCAAATGACGATTCAATGAATGATGTTTATAAAGGAATAGGATTTACGTTTGGCATGAAAAGATTTGAAATGACAATTCTAAACCGTTGGGGCGAAGTGGTTTTTAAAACCAATAATCCTTCAGACAGTTGGAACGGTTCAAAAAATAATGCAGGGCAACCCTCACAGCAAGGCGTTTATCTATATCTCGTAAAATATGTTACACCCACCAATCAAAATATTGATTTGAAAGGATATGTTACATTAATAAGATAGAGCTCCTTCAGTTGCCGCATCTATTGTCTAATATCTAAATATCTACTATCTCAACTAAAAAGGCAAACCCAATGCAAAATTGGTATTAAAATTTCCCCATTTGAAACTTGTCAACCCAATCCATTGGCTCTGATTGTTTTCAAGAGGGTAAGGTGTATGCAATTTATAGCCGAAATCAAGGCGAATAACGGCATAAGATACATCTAAACGCATACCGACGCCTGTACCGATGGCTAATTCTTTAAACCATGTGTTGGAAAATTTGGCACCAGCGAAAGATTCTTTGATGTCCCAAATATTGCCCGCATCTAAAAATATGGCACTTTCAAGTCGCCAAATCAAAGGAAATCGAAACTCTGAATTGAACTCTAATTTCATATCACCTGCTTGAAAAGGCACACCTTTAAATTCAGTATCGATATAAGAACCAGGTCCCACACCTCGTATAGGCCAAGCCCGAATGCTATTGGGACCGCCTACAAAGAATAAACGAGAATAAGGCGTTGGTATATCATCGGTGAAAGGAACGGCAACTCCTACAGCCAAACGAGCCGCATAAAATCGTTTAGAACTGAACTGTTTTGTAAAACGCAAATCGACTTCACCGCGAAAAAAACGAGAGAAATCCAATGAGTTATTGATTTTATAAGGCGTTTTACGGCTGAGGATTTTTTCCGTCAGCAATATTTCAGTACCCGATTGCTCTATACTGCCACTCAATTGTCGGCGTATGCCCAGCACATTAGGCTTTTCATTGTACTCGTAAGTAAATGATCTAAACGCTAAGCCTGTTAAGAGTTGACTTTCAAAACTTTTAGCGGTGCGCGGCGGTATTCTTTCTAAGAACTTCGCTCTCAAATCATTCAAATTAAGCTCTACACCTGTTGGACTGACAGTATAGCGTTCAATGCCATTATTCCTTTTTAAGACATATTTAAAACCCAAATTAAATTGCTGCAAACGATATTGATTCAGACCTCTTCTGTCGGAATTGTAATAGCCTGTATTGAAATCAGTGCTACCGTTTTTAATCATATCATTTAAAAAATTGGTTTTAATAATGCCTAATTTATTCAACAGCTTCCATGAATTGGTCAACCTAACAAATTTAGGCACTGATAAATTATTATCAAACCGAAAATCTAATGACAAACCATTATTATCCGTTGCACCGCCCGACAATCCGAAATCCACACCACCTGAAATAATAGAATTGAAACGCTCGGCACCATTAAACAAGTTTTTATTTTCAAAATTCATATCGAAAGCCACACCAAAACGACCTAAATTGGAAACAGCACCCGATGCTGAATTTTTAGTATTAGTAATATTGGAATAATTCACCTCTACACCCGACTCAAAACTCATTTTTTTAGTTGGGGTAAGATATATTTTATAAGTAATCAGCGTAGAATCACAATCTTCAATATTGGGTTTGATGTTCACAAATTTATACACCCCCAAATTAGTCAGTTGTCGAATGGCATCATCTATATTCGTTTTATTGTAAACACTCCCCGGTTGTATAGGGATAGATTTGACCAAAGGATTGGGGCTGATGCCTAAATTACCGTCATAAGTAAAGAAAATTTTACCATCTACAATCGTATCTTCTGCAATTGTTTCGCCTAACAAAGCATCATAATTGGGATAAATAATGACATCGGCTGTATAAAACTTTTGATGCGTCTCTTTTTCTGCAGGCAACTGAATGGTCAAAGAGATATTTACTTTCCTATTGCCATTCCTATCCACACCCGTATCAATCGTATCGGCTACAATTTGAGAAATATAATTAGGCGTAAATCGGGCATAACCAACATTGTTCAGCTCATTGGTAATCCGCGTCCGCTCCTGTTCATAGAGCGAAGAACTGAGGGGAACGCCTTTTTTCAAAAAACTTTTGTCAGCAATATCATTCAGAAAATAAAGAATAGCGGTATCTCTGCAAATAAATCGGACTGTATCTAAAACATATAATTTACCCGCGTCAATGTGATAAGAAACATAGGCAAAGCCTTTATCTTTGTTGCGAAAATCTTTATCGTAAGTGACAGTGGGGTAGAGATAGCCCTTGTTTTTAAGATATTGTTTCATATTCAGAATCGTCAATTCCGACTGCCTTTCATCAAATAAAGCAGGCTTTGTAGAAAAATTTTTATATTGCCATTCTTTAAAACGAGAAGGGCTGGTGTCTTTCAAACCTTCAAAATAATACCATGCGCCCGATTTTCTTTTGGAGAAAAACAAATCGGGTAATTCCTTTTGTTTGTAGAGGGTAGTTAATTCAGCTTCAAGGGCTTTTTGATATTTTTTGTTGTTGACATTCTTTAGATTAATCTGATTTTTATATACAATGTACTGGTCTTTTTCCAAATATCGGGTCACATTGCAAGAGGTTAAAAGGCTTAAAAGCATTAAAATTAAAATGTCATTGCGAGGAACGAAGCAAGCTGGGTGCTTCAATAAAACATAACTGTTCAACCTTTTATCCAATTTATGTAAGATGACATAAATTGATGAAAAATACGGGCTATTTTTAATATAAGAAAGTGTTGGTAAAAATTTCATTCGATGAATTATATACTGTCTAAACAGAAAATTAAATATATTCAGTCTTTAAAGATTAAGAAGTATCGTCAAATGTACGCCAATTTTATTGTTGAAGGCGATAAAATGGCAATCGAGCTTCTGAATGACAAAAATATAGAAATCGAAAACATTATTGCACTCTCAACGTGGATTAATGATAATCAAAATATCTTAAAACCCTATCTTAATAAAATTTTAACCGCTACCGAAGCAGATTTAAAACAAATATCTAACCTTTCTACACCCAATAAAGTTTTCATTATTGCCAAACAACCCATCTTCAAAGTTTTTGATGATAACTCGAAGCAAAAAATTTTGATTGAAAACAACTTCTCACTTTACCTCGATGGCATTCAAGACCCGGGTAATATGGGCACTATTCTACGCATAGCCGATTGGTTTTCAATCCCTTATATATTTTGTTCTGAAACAAGTGTTGATATTTGGAATCCGAAAGTGGTGCAAGCCAGCATGGGTGCATTTCTCCGCGTGAAGGCTTTTGAAGTCAATTTTCAAGACATTAAAACACACTTCCCAAACTTGCCCATTTTCGCTACAATACTGAGGGGGGATAACATTTTCAAAATGGATGCGCCAAGCAAAGGCATCATCGTCATCGGCAACGAAGGCAGCGGCATTTCTGAATTTATTTTGAATCAAACGGATTATAAAATTGCTATACCGGGCGGTGGTGGTGCTGAATCGTTGAATGCGGCGGTGGCGACGGGGATTGTATGCGCGGTTTTGTGTAATAAATGATGTAAGTAGGTAGTCATAAATAAACGCTACTTTTTTTGCAGGTGCGCTGCACCTGCAAAAAAAAGTAGCACTTATTTACGCATTACTACTTATTTACTCTATAAAAAAACTTTTTCACAGAGTTTACAAATGAGTTTACTCTATAATTTTTTTTACTTTTACCCCCTCAGTATAAATCGTTCAAAATCAATCAATTAATCAAAAATGAAAATAATTAATTCCATTATTATCTCCGCAATCTTTTTAGGAAGCTGCCAAGACAAGGACGCTCAACCAGTACAAAACGTTGTCAAAACGGTAGATTCTATAAAGGTCATCACTCCAAAAATCTATGACCGACCAACTCTAATTTTCATAAGCACAATGGACACAATGGATATACCACATTCCATTGTTTCTTTTGCTTATGGCATCTTAGTTGAAAAAATTGACACAACGGTTACTGGTGATTTTCAATTATTAGAACCCGTTGAAATGCAACAAATGAAAATGCCCAAATCGTACATCGTAGCGGGCAAAGCATTTTGGGCAGGATTACAAGTCGCTATCGTTATTGATTCAACGGCAAAAGGGTATATTGTGAAAAGGCAATATCAAGATGAAGGCGGTTCGGGAAAAGAGCTTTTTGAGGTGGTGAAGACTTTTCCAAAATAGTTTTTAGTTAGATGCTTTAGCAACAAACCTATGAGGTTTTAAAAACCTCATAGGTTTGATTCGTTAAAAATTATTCCACAATAATCTCATCCGCAAACAACCAAGCCGCTTGCCCTTCCCCCGGATGACCTTTCGGAGATTTACCAATGTTTTTAGCGAATACTTTTAGGTAGCGTTTCGGCTTAGTATATTCCGAAAACTGCAATTTTGCTTCTCTGATGTACGTTTTATCACCTCGACTGTTTGAAAAATCAGCGCGATTAATATCCAACCACTCTTTGCCATCATTCGATACACTCACTATTACATAATCGGGTAGAAAAACCCACGACGACGGGCGATTCAAGAAGTTGACCAACACTTTTGAAAATGAACGCGGTTCTCCAAAATCAAAGGTCACTTCCATATCATTCCCATTAAAACCTGTCCATTGAGCATAATTTTTTTCAACGCCTTTAATGCCGTTTGTCAAGCCAAAATCGCCCGATTCGTAGGTATTTTTAGGTTTATTCGCTAAAGAATAGGTCATGCCGAAAGCCGAATTGATATAAAAAGTCTCCGTAGTCGGTTTACCCAACATCTTTGAACCGCTTTGAAAAACAGCAGATTTGACGGTCGTTGTAGTCGAAATATCAAACGGTTTTGTATATAAATTAGACGTTGCTTTAGGAATTGTGCCATCTGTGGTGTATCTGATTTCAGCATTTTGAAATGTCGAATTAAGTACTACTGACGCTACACCCTCTTTTGTCTTTCCGTTGGAATTGTATGGTTTAGGCAAGTTACTTTTATTGGTCACTGAAGCATTCGTTTCATTTTCCAGACCCAATTTAACATCATAAAGCCTTGTCGAATAATTTACTTTCAACGCATCTAATCTTTTCAAATGAGTTGATAAACGCGTAATAAAATCACTATAATCTCGATTGCCTTTCGCCGACCAAACAACTTCTGCTAAGGCGATAGCCCGTGGATATACCATATATTCAATATGGTTCGCCGTTTTCATATACTCTGTCCAAACATTTCCTTGCGCGCCAAGTATGTGTTTGCCTTGATTCGCATTCAAAACTTCAGGAATCGGCTCGTAAGAATAAACTTTTTCTAAGGTTATCAAACCACCTATTCCCAATGGTTCAGTTTCAGGATCTGCTTGATAATAATCGAAATAACAATGCGAACCAGGCGTCATTACCACATCATGGTTTTGTTGAGCCGCTGCAATGCCTCCCTCTGTACCACGCCAACTCATAACGGTTGCGTTAGCCGCCAAACCGCCTTCGAGGATTTCGTCCCAACCAATTATCTTCCGCCCTTTAGAATTGACAAACTTTTCGATGCGATTGATGAAATAACTTTGCAATTCATGTTCATCTTTCAGCTTTTCTTTTTTAATCAATTCCTGACAAAACGCGCTTTTTTTCCAAGCATCTTTAGGGCATTCATCGCCACCGATATGGATATATTTTGAAGGAAATAAATCCATGACTTCTGTCAAAACATCTTGTAAAAAATCAAAAGTCTTATCAGTTGGGCAAAATACATCAGTAAAAACGCCCCAAGTTTTAGCCACTTCGTAAGTTTTAGTTGGGTCGCAAGAGAGTTCAGGATAAGCGGCTAAGGCAGCGAGTGCATGACCAGGCATTTCAATTTCAGGAATAATGGTCACGAAACGCTCTTGAGCATACGCTATCACGTCTTTAATTTGCTCCTGTGTATAAAATCCCCCATGCGGTTTGCCATCGTATTTATTCGGCAATTCATATTTATTACCGATGAGTGTTTCTTTTCTAACTGAACCAATTTCAGTGAGTTTCGGATATTTTTTAATTTCAATCCGCCAGCCTTGATCGTCAGTGAGATGCCAATGAAAAGTATTCATTTTATGCAATGCCAACAAATCAATGTATCTTTTAACAAAACTAACAGGTTGAAAATGCCGACTGACATCCAAATGCAAACCTCGATAGCTAAAACGTGGTTTATCTTCTACCTCCGTGCACTGGACTTTCCACGTCGATTTTTTCCTCAAAGGTTTTGTTGAAAATATATCGCTCGGCATTAATTGCAGAAGGGATTGAACAGCATAAAACATGCCTTGACCCGTATTGGCTCGGATATTAATTTGATTAGGCGTCACACTCAAACGATACCCCTCAGTACCGAGGGCAGAATCATCGGTTTTGAGGAAAAAAATGACATTATCGTTGGTTTTAGTATTGTTCAAGTCATTGACTTGGAGGATAGTACCGTCAATTTTCAATTTATCGGTCAATGCTTTTGCAGCGATGCGGGCTTC
>JAYUUR010000663.1:0-2308 GCA_043754475.1 Saprospiraceae bacterium
GCTTCTTCTAAAGTAGCACCCAATCGAAACATAATGCCGCCAGCAAATCTATCCGCTTCGAGCTCAAAACGCTTCCGTACTGAGGGGGTCTTCTCTTCCAAATCGTGATTGCTCAAATGGTGTCCTATCTCATGCGCTAAGACGCAATAGGCTGCCCATTGCGTTTTGGCTTCTTTTTTAAAGTTTTCTAAAAACGTGGTGCTGTATAAAATATAGCGTTGTTTGCCTTCAGTGGTGGCTATCGCATTTTTAATATCGGCAGCTTTGATGATAAAATTTTGAGGCAACACATTGAGTTTCATCATGCGCTCCACTATTTGATTGGCTTCGGTGGAGGCATCGTAAACAGTCACATCGGCTTGAGTGTTACCGGCTGCGAAATTGCACCCGTGTTTGATGGTCTTGGGTGTTTGGCTTTGAATGGGTTGTATGATTGTCAGAAACATTAAAATTACTCCCAAAGGGATAAATGAAGGCGTGATTATGATTCTTTTCATGATGGTTGCTTTTTTCTTTGAATGTGAAAATTAAGTTCCTCTATGATACTCAAAGTTATAACTATTAAATTGTTGCCCTCAGTATTTCATCACTATAAAGCCCCTGTTTTTTGAAAATTGATTATCTTTATGGCTCAATATTGGACAATGAATATTTCAACAATAAAATATGAGTTACAAAATATCCTTTCAGGAAAGAGCGAAGTTAGCTATGGAGAATCTATCCAAGCAATCACCTGTTACCTACGAGAAAGCCTTGGAACAAGTGAAAAAACTAAAGAAAATGAGTCAAGCAAAAGTGAAGAAACAAAGAAGCTAATTGACTACATCAACGCCAATCATCTTTGGAGTTGCGATATTAATTTCGGTTTGTTTATCTCCGCAGGTGCTGAACAACGTGTTTTTATAAAAAATACCCGGCAAGTATTAAAACTAAATGACGCTATCTATTATGCCTCTTGGGTTGATTATTTAAACAATCTGCTCCTCAATAATTATTTTTTCCCAGATACAGCCTACAATTTAGTCGGGTTCTATAAGTCCGATACGGACGTACTCTACGCATTAGTAGAACAAAACTATATAGAATCTACCGAAGCGACTGATTTGAACCAAGTACAAGAGTTTATGCGAGCCAACGGCTTTGATAATACGCGAAACAATGATTACTTCCACCCTGAATTAGGTATTATCTTAGAAGACTTACATGATGAAAATGTCTTGACGGCACATGAAATCCTTTACTTTATTGATACTGTTTTCTATATAAAACCTGAAATTTTTTGGCACTAAGTTAAAAATGCAATAAATAATAAATTAAAGTCAACAAAATTATGGAGTGGAAAAAGTATAAGTTTTGGTATCGGACATTTGAGGTGAATGAGAAAGGCAAAATTAGGAATGAAAGCGGCAAAATACTGAGGGGGTCGAAGCACCGTAATGGATTCCTCCTCATTAATATGCGCCTTAAAGATGATAAAGGAGAAATTACATACAAAGGCTTAATCATTCACCATGTTGTAGCGGAATGTTGGATTGAAAACCCCGAATCAAAACCTTATGTCATTCATAAAAACGGTGATTTACTCAATAATAAGGCTGATAATCTTGAATGGGCAACACCTTCTGAAAAATTAATGCATCAAAAGAAATTGGGGCGGTATGGAAATTCAAAACTGACTACGAAAGAAGTGTTGCAAATCAAACGATTATTGAATAAAAAAGACACACCAATAGTTGAAATCGCCAGAGAATTTAATGTGTCTCACACACAAATTCAAAGGATTAAAAAAGGCGAAAATTGGTGATGCCTCATCTCGTTAAAACAATATAATCCTTAATCAATGTTTTAAAAAACTCAATTTTATCGTTGGTATATTTTAAATTGGATTGTATCTCTAATACTTTTTTGAGGTGTTCGTAAAGCGCGTGAATGGCTTCTGCGTGCGAGCTATTGTGATATTTTTGAAAACGCACAATAATGTTTTTTATTAATAACATATCCTCTTCTGAGAGTTGCCGAACCTGTGGATACTGAGGGGTATAGCTTTCCAAAGTATTGATATTCAAGATGTCATGCAAACTAAAACGCCTATCCGTTCCTGTTTTGATGACAGTTGTGCCAGCAGCCATATCGCCCAGCCGTTGGCGTTTATCAGTGGTGCTAATGAGCAAAGCACCTAAGACGCCAAATGAGAAAAAATAATCGGGCAGCAGCAAAACGGCGCGCAACAATAAATCGCTCAAGCTAATCGGTTTCCCATCTATCCTAACAACTTTTGTTTTTTGAGACCGTTTACCGATTGTCTGAC
>JAYUUR010000664.1:0-6790 GCA_043754475.1 Saprospiraceae bacterium
GAGCTTTTTTAACCCCCACCATAAATGGTGGAGTTAGTCAAAAAAGATGTGGGTAATGGACAGAGTTTCAAACTTGCTGCAAGTTTCAATATTATAAGACATTGACAATCAATGAGTTATAAAAAATATAAACTTCTCACAGTCGTCGGAGCACGCCCGCAATTTATTAAGGCGGCACCCCTCAGTAAAGCGATAGCGGAATCGGAAAATCTGATGGAAGTGATGGTGCATACAGGACAGCACTACGATTATGCCTTGTCCCAACAGTTTTTTGACGAACTTGGTTTGCCGACCCCTCAGTACAACCTCGAAATTGGAAGTGCAAGACACGCTGTACAAATGGGTCAAATCCTCATCAAACTCGATGCTGTTTTGGAAATTGAAAAACCTGATATGGTCATTGTTTTTGGCGATACCAACTCAACCGCCGCGGCAGCTATCACGGCAGCCAAAAATAATATTCCCCTCGCCCATGTAGAAGCTGGCTTACGTGAATGGAACAAAATGATACCCGAAGAAATCAATAAATTACTCACCGACGCTGTGACGGATTTATACTTTTGCCCGACTCAAACAGGCGTTGATAATTTAGAAAAACACGGCATCACTCAAAACGTATTCAATACAGGTGATATAGGTATTGATTTGATTATCAATAATTTAGATAAAATTGAGCAACATAAAATGTTTTTAGAGAGCCTTCAAATTATTGAAAAAAAATACTATTTTGTTACCATTCATCGGGCGGCTAATACCGATGATTGCGATAAATTGATGCATATTCTTACCGCTTTAAAAACATTGGCTGAGAGAGATTGCCCTGTGATTTTTCCGATTCATCCGCGTACAAAAGCGGCTATTGAGCAATTTGGTTTTCAAGATTTGATAAAAAATTCGCATTTAAAAATAATAGAACCTGTCGGATTTTGGGATACACAAGCCTTGATTCGGAACGCCAAAATGGTCATAACGGACTCTGGCGGCGTGGTCAAAGAGGCTTATTTTCATCAAGTGCGCTGCATCATTCCCGATACTCAAATTGAATGGATTGAAGCCGTCGAAGAAGGTTGGACGTATTTAACGAGTGCTGATACGGATAACATTATAAAACGCGTCCACCACTTTCCGACCCCCTCAGTACAAGTCCATTTTTTGGGTAATGGTACGGCTGCTGAACATATAACATCGCATATTTCTGAATTTTTAAACAAAAAATATGTATAATCCCTTGTTTTTAAAAGAGTTAAGAAGCATTTACAGAATTATTAGTCGGCATCCTTTGACAAGTAAAAAGAAAGGGAAAGCGTTTAGTCGTTTTCTGAAATGGCAAATCGTAAGACGATTGATGCCATATCCGCTGGTTTATCCATTTGTAGACGATATAAAATTAATATTAAAGCAAGGTCTGACAAGTGCTACTGCACAATATTACATGGGTTTATCGGAGTTTGAAGAAATGTGTTTTGTCTTGCATTTTCTACAAGAAGACGATTTATTTGTAGATGTCGGGGCAAATGTTGGGTGCTTCACTCTGTTGGCATCAGGTGCAAAAAGAGCCAAAACAATAGCGATTGAACCAATACCTCAAAACTTCAAATATCTTCGTAACAATTTGATAATCAATGGTTTAGAGGATAAAGTTGAAGCTCTAAATATTGGGCTAAGCGATAAAAAAGGTTTTTTGAATTTCACACAAAATAACTCACAAAACAATCATGTTGCCAATGAAAATGATACCGATACGATAAAAGTAGAGGTCAAGACTTTGGATAATGTATTGAAGGGTAAGCAACCTATTCTATTAAAAATTGATGTTGAAGGATTTGAAAAAGCCGTGATTGACGGTTCTATCCATACTTTAAAACAAAAAAGTTTAGAAGTGATTATAATTGAATTGGTCGGACTGGGTGAGCGTTATAGTTTTAATGAATCAGATATTCAAACTATTTTGAGTGCACATGGTTTTAATAAATATGAATACAATCCATTTAAACGAGAGCTAATAGCAACGAAAAACTTGGGACATCACAATACAATTTATATCAGAAACATTAGTTTTGTCAAAAAAAGGGTTTCAGAGGCTCCTACTTTCACTATTTTGCAGCAAAAAATTTGATGACAGTTTCCATACATCAACCCAATTATTTACCTTGGTTGGGCTATTTCTATAAGATTTGGGCGAGTGACATTTTCGTTTTGCACGACAATGTAGAGTTTACTAAGCAGAGTTTTACTAAGCGTGTTTTTATTCGAAAATCAGCCAACTCTACCGAAGCGACCTATTTGAGTGTGCCTTTAAAAAAACACAGTGACTTTATTTTTATAAAAAATTTAAAAATTTCTACTGAGCAAAATTGGCAAAAAAGCCATTTGAATAAAATTTATAACACCTACCACCGCACCCCATTTTTCAATAATTATTACCCCATTATTTCTAAGACTTTACTCGATTCTTATTCTACTGAAAGTTTAGCTACGCTGAATAAAAAATTAATTTTAGATATTTTAAATATCTTAAACATTGATAGTCAAATAGTTATGTCGTCTAACTTGCCTTTGTTGGGCTATCGAGCGGATGAATTTAATGCAGCGATAGTAGCGCATTTAGGTGGCAGCGTTTATATCAGCGGCACAGGTGCTAAGAAATATCAATCTGAAAATACGTATTTGGAACGCCATATTGCCTTGATGTATAATCAAATCGGCAAATTTTTAAATAGTACTCCCCCTCAGTATCCAGTGCATTTTATGGGAAATTTGAGTATTTTGGATGCTTTATTTTATATAGGAGAAAAAGAAATTTTAAATATTTTTGAGCAGTATTTTCTATCGCAACAAAAAGTTGAAAAATCATCTCTAAAATTTCATCCCAATATCAACAATAGTGATTGATTTTTTATCAAAAAAATTTTCATTGTACGGATAAAATACGTACTTTTGTTTAAAAATAAATTATATGGCAATGAAAACTGTAAAAGAAAAAGTGACAAGATTTGACACTCGTATATCAAAAGAACAAAAAATCCTTTTTGAAAAAGCTGCATCATTGGGCGGGTATAGAAATTTGACAAGTTTTATTATTGTTACCGTTCAAAACCGAGCGAATGAAATCATAAGAGAGCAAGAACAAATTTTAGCATCAAGTAAAGATGCAGAAATATTTTTTGAAGCCCTTGCTCATCCAATGAAACCCAATAATGATTTATTGTTGGCTGCCCAAGAATATAAAAAAATCTTATTTCCATGACTCCTTTAACTGAACTACTCGATGCTAAACACAGAAAAAAAGAATTCCTTTGTGGAAAAGATATGCTTGATAGATATTTTCACGAACAAGCTAATCAAGATATAAAAAAGAAACTTTCAGCTTGCTTCGTAAAAGAAGATAGTGAAACAGGTTTAGTACAAGGGTATTACACTCTTTCTAATAGTAGTATTCCAAAAGATTTCATTCCTTTCGAGATTCAAAAAAAACTTCCACCTTCATATACATCAATACCTGTAACCCTATTAGGTAGATTAGCAATTGATACCCGATTTCATGGAAAAGGATTAGGTAAATTGCTTTTACTTGACGCATTGTATAGATGTTATGATTTATCCAAAAATATAGGGTCATTTGCGGTTATAGTTGACCCTTTAGATAACGATGCAGAAGATTTTTATAGTAAATATGGTTTTATTAAGTTACCAGATAGTGGCAAGATGTTTTTACCGATGAAAACCATTGAACAGTTATTTTTAAATCTGTAAAAAAACTACGGAATTATAATATGAAAAACCCAACCCGTCTTTTTGATTTCATTTATCATCAAAATGATAATTATCCGCAAGAGAAAGCCTTCTCTTACAGGCACGAGGGCAAAGAAGTCAGTTCTTTTTCAACCACTCAAATTATTGAATTAGCTAATAAAGTCAGTTGTGGCTTATTAAAACTGGGCTTAAAACCGGGAGATAAAATTACTTCCATCATTGTCAAAAATCGCCCTGAATGGACAATTTTGGATTTGGGTATGATGCAAATTGGCGTCATCAATGTGCCTGTATATCCATCTATCAGCTCGTCGGATTATGTCTATATTTTCAATGATGCTGAGGTAAAAATGTGCTTTATAGGCGATGATACTGAGGGGTCTGTTTTCAAGAAAGTAAAGATAGCACAATCCTCAGTACCTTCATTATCAACTATTTATACATTTGATAAAACTCAAAATATCCATTTTTGGGAAGATATTTGGCAAAATACTGAGGGGTATCAAAACGAGGTGGATAGAATAAAAAAGACGGTTTTGCCAAGTGATTTAGCCACCATTATTTACACTTCAGGCACAACTGGGCAGCCCAAAGGGGTGATGCTTTCGCATGAAAACATCGTTTCAAATATCAAAGCAACGATACCCATTGTCCCTATCCAAGCGGGTGACAGAGGTTTGAGTTTTCTGCCTTTGAACCATATTTTTGAGCGCGTTTGTTCCTACGCTTATATGTACGCAGGTGCGGAAGTGACTTTCACGGGCGTTGATAATTTAGGTGGCGATAATGGCGATTTGAAAGCCGTGCAACCGCATTTTTTCACGACTGTTCCACGCCTTTTAGAAAAAGTTTATGAAAAAATATACAATAAAGGCTTGGAACTGAGGGGTCTGAAACGCGCTATTTTCTTTTGGGCGTTGCGGCTGACGGACGATTATGATTATGATAAAGAGTATTCAGGCTTTAAAAAATTCCAGATGAGCATTGCCGATAAACTTGTTTTCACCAAGTGGCGCGAGGCGTTGGGCGGCTCTATCAAAGGCATTGTGGTAGCAGCGTCGCCTTGCCCGTTGAAAATTTTGAAGACATTTTCAGCCGCTGGCATCCCTGTTCGCGAAGGTTATGGCTTGACGGAAACCTCTCCAGGTATTTCTATTAATCGCTTCGATAAAGGCATGGCGCGCTTGGGTTGCGTAGGCAGTGTACTCGAAGGTGTGGAAGTGATGATCGACAGCAGCGACGGCAATTATGCTGAAAACGAAGGTGAAATCCTATCGAGCGGACTCAATACTATGATGGGCTATTACAATAAACCCGAAGAAACGGCAAAAGTCATCAGATATATAGACGGCAAACGTTGGCTCTGCACGGGCGATATTGGTAAATTTGAAGAGCAAAATGGGTTTAAATTTTTGAAAATTACGGATAGAAAAAAAGAATTGTTGAAGACTTCGGGCGGTAAATATGTTGCCCCTGCTCCGATTGAAAATAAACTTCGCGAAGACTTTTTGATAGAGCAAATCATGGTGGTGGGCGACAATCAAAAATTCGTTTCAGCATTGATTGTTCCGGCGATTGATGCGCTCAAAGATTGGTGTCAGCATCATGGTATCACATGGACGCAATTATCAGAAATCATTGATAATCAAGAAGTTGTAAAAAGATATAGCGAAATATTGGAGAAATATAACCCCAATTTCAGCCATGTGGAGCAAGTAAAAGCCTTCCGACTCGTTGCCGATAATTGGGAATCAGTGAAAGCCGATGGCTCTGTCGGTGAGTTGACGCCGACCATGAAACTCAAGCGGCGCGTCATTTTGCAGAAATATAAAGGTGTGATTGATGAAATTTATAAATAAAAAGCCCCCTGACCCCCAAAGGGGGAATTCATATTAAACGAGGATAAATTTTAAAATATGGCTTTAATAAAACCTGTAAATGGCATAGAACCGAAGTTCGGTCAAAACTGTTACTTAGCTGAAAATGCGACTATTGTAGGCGATGTTGAAATGGGTGACGATTGTTCGGTTTGGTTCACGGCTGTGGTTCGTGGGGACGTCAATTCTATCCGAATGGGCAACAAAGTGAATGTCCAAGATGGCGCGGTGATTCATTGCACCTACAAATTATCGGTGACAACTATCGGTAATAACGTCTCAATAGGGCATCGAGCATTGGTGCATGGGTGCACGATTCACGATAATGTGTTGGTAGGCATGGGCGCGATTGTGATGGATAATGTGGTGGTGGAGTCCAATGTATTGATAGCGGCGGGTGCGGTGGTGCTTGAAAATAGCCACCTTGAATCGGGTTTTATCTACGCTGGCGTGCCTGCTAAAAAAGTGAAACCCCTCAGTATAGAAACGTTTCAGCACAATATTGAGCGCATTGCTAACAATTATGTGATGTATGCAGACTGGTTTAAATAATTAAAATTTATTTTATACATGAAAAAAATGCTCTTTTTATTTTTAACAATCGCAGCGACTACCGCTTTTTCACAATCCGGCTTGAAAGACAATACTTGGAAAACGTTGTCCAAAATCACTTTCAAAAAAGAATATGACGAGACGCTGGGCATGAAAATAGATATCCCTGTTTTCGGCAACGAAATCAAAGCCTTGTCCGGAAAAGAAGTAACGGTGAAAGGCTACATCATCCCGACGGACGGTTACAAAAACCAAAAGGAATTTGTCTTTTCGGCTTTTCCTTACAATATGTGCTTTTTTTGTGGCGGTGCTGGACCGGAGACGGTGATGGAAGTCAATTCAAAAATACCCATCGTTTATACCTCCGAACCTGTTTATTTGAAAGGTATTTTGAGGCTGAATGGCTCTGATGTTAATCGGTTGATTTATACGCTGGATAATGCAGAGAAACTATAGGATTTGTGTCATTTTAACTCGCAGCAAGTTCTAAACTCTGTCCATTACCCACATCTTTTTTGACTAACTGGGGTTGTGTAATAAGGTCTAAAAGTTACTTTATAGAAAAAAGCTACCAAATTTAATTCTAAATTTTTCGAAATAACCTTGCG
>JAYUUR010000665.1:0-2297 GCA_043754475.1 Saprospiraceae bacterium
GATTCAGGTGGTTTGGAGTGGCTCATGGACAATGAACGCCCTAAAAGTATCGGCATTTTGAACGGTATTGACAACCAAGTTTGGGACCCCAGCACTGACCCAATGATTCATTTTCGATTGAGAGAAGATGTGGCTGAATTTAAAAATGAAAACAAAAAAATCATCTGTGAAAGGTTCGGTTTGAGGTCTGATTTGCCGCTGATAACTTTCATCGGGCGCATCGTAGGAGAAAAAGGAGCCGATTTAATGCCCGAAGTCATTGGGCAATTTTTATTGCAAGGCGGTGCAGCTTGCTTCGCCATATTGGGTACAGGCGACCCCTCAGTATCTGATGCTTTGGCGCGCTTAGCGTTCCGGTTCAACGGCACTTTTGGCGTTTCACTCGAATACAACGAAACATTGTCGCATCAACTTTATGCAGGCAGTGATTTTCTAATGATGCCGAGCCGCGTTGAGCCTTGCGGTCTGAATCAAATGTACGCCCAACGCTACGGAACAGTGCCCATCGTGCGGAGTGTAGGCGGTTTACGCGATACAGTCGTGGATTTTGCAGGATCGAGCAAAGGCTCAGGTATCCGTTTTTCAGCATTTAGTGCCGACGATTTCTCTTTCGCCATCATCCGTGCTATGCGATTATATTGGGATGAACAACAAAGGTTTAGCACATTGCGACAGTATATTATGACAATTGACAACTCTTGGGAAAAATCTACCAATGATTATGTCAAAATATATAGTCAATTGGCTGTTTTATAACTCAAGTAAATTTCCTTAATTAATTTAACATTTACTTGTAAATCTATCCTTTTAACCTATATTTGGGTTTTAAACCATATTGTCAAACTATTATCTGAAACACAATTTTTTAACCCATTATTCTGTAAAATTATGGAAAAAACAATCAAAATGGTTAGCCTTATCCTTGGAGGCGGACAAGGCTCCCGATTATATCCTTTGACAAAGGATCGTTCAAAACCTGCTGTGCCGATAGCCGGTAAATATCGCTTGATTGACATTCCTATTTCAAACTGCATCAATAGCGGTGTCAGAAGAATGTACGTTGTTACGCAGTTTAACTCTGCATCTCTCAATCAGCACATCAAAAATACCTATCATTTCGATTATTTTAGGAGCGGATTTGTCGATATTTTAGCTGCAGAACAGACGCCAGACAACCCGCATTGGTTTCAAGGCACAGCCGATGCCGTGCGTCAGTCGCTCAGGCACATCCATACCCAAGATTATGATTATATTTTGATTCTTTCAGGCGACCAACTTTATCAAATGGATTTTTTAGAAATGGCTAAAGAGCATATTTTGAAAAATGCCGATTTAAGTATCGCTACAATCCCCGTAGATGCCAGCGATGCCCCTGATTTCGGCATTATGAAAGTGGATAAAAAGGGGATGATTGAAAGTTTTACCGAAAAACCCAAAAAGGATATTCTCCACGAATGGGTATCGCCAGTATCCAAAACAGAAGAAAAAAAAGGTAAAATCTACCTCGCCAGCATGGGTATTTATATTTTCAACCGCGAAACAATGAATAATTTGTTGGATGAAAATGCCGAAGCTACTGATTTTGGTAAAGGCATTATTCCAGCAGCTATTACATCGGGCTTGAGAGTAGCCAGCTATCAGTACACGGGCTATTGGACGGATATTGGAAATATCTCTTCGTTTTTTGAAGCCAATCTTGAATTGACGGACAATGTACCCAAATTTGACCTCTATGATGTCGAAAAAACCATTTTCACCCGTTCGCGTATGTTACCACCGTCTAAATTTTTCGGCACAACATTTAAAAAAACGCTTGTTTCGGAAGGCAGTATTCTCCATGCCAAGAGCGTAGAGCGATCTATCATCGGTATTCGGAGTAGAATAGGTGAAAAAACGGTTATAAAAAATACGATTATGATGGGTGCAGATTATTATGAACACCTAAAGCAACTGATTAAAAAAGATAGAGTCAATGTTGGGGTTGGTAAAAATTGCAATATCGAAATGGCAATATTGGATAAAAACTGCCGCATCGGAGACAATGTCACTATCAGAGGTGGAGAAAGTTTAGCGAATACAGAAACTGAGTCTTACTGCATTATCGACGGTATTATTGTGGTGAAAAAAGGCGCAACTATTCCGAATGATAGTAAAATTGGAGTTGAATAAATTTATTGCATGCCTCATTTCTAAAAGAAAAATCATTTAAAAACGTTGATAAATATGCCTTTCGATTAACTCGGAGGGCATTTTTGTTCTAATATTTATCTGAACTTAAACTAAATCTTAAACCATGC
>JAYUUR010000666.1:0-2296 GCA_043754475.1 Saprospiraceae bacterium
ATGGGGACACTTTTCCGTTAAGGCAATTCCTTTATTCAATGCAGACGGATTGATAAGGGAATGGGTAGGCGTGCATACCGATATTACGGAACAAAAAGAGGCACAACAAACTATCTTAAATAATTTTGAAGAAATACAAAAAGTAAAACAACAATTAGAGCTAAGTATCGCAGCAGGAAAAATAGGGTTATGGCATTGGGATGTAAAAAATGATGTGCTTACTTGGAGCAAAGAACAAAGAGAAATTTATGGCGTCAGTGAATCAGAAATTATAATCAGTTCAACACAATTTAATGCACTTATTGTTCCTGAAGACCTGAAGCGTATTCAAGATGACCAAAGTGCCAATTTTAGATTAGAGCATGAGTACGATTTTAGGATTATAAGAAAAGACAATGCTCAAATGAGGTGGGTTAAATCTCGGGCTAAAAATGTATTAAATGTAAAGGGCGAGCTTGAATTTATTATCGGGGTTAATATAGATATCTCTGAAGAGATGATTGCCCTCAATAAAATTGAAGAAAGCGAACAAGAAATACGAAAAATAAAAGAACAATTAGAACTGAGTCTTACAGCAGGAAAAATAGGATTATGGAATTGGGATGTAAAAACCGATGTACTACAATGGAGCAAGGAACAAAAAGAAATGTATGGCATGGGGCAATCAGAAGAATTAAACGGTTTAGCACAAATTCAATCCTTTATATTACCCGAAGATTGGGAGCGAATTGTAAAAAATATTCAAGGTCCGAATATAGTTTTAGATCAGGAATATGATTTTAGAATTAAAAGAAAAAATGATGGCGCAATTAGGTGGCTTAAATCCAAGTCAAAAGTTGTATTAGATGATAAAGGCAACATTGAATTTATTTCGGGAGTGAATATTGATATTTCGGAACAGGTGTATGCAATGAATGAGATAAAAGAAAGTGAAAGCCGATTCCGCAGTCTGGCGGATGCCTCACCTGTGTTTATTTGGACACTTGATGCACAGGGTTTGTCGTCTTATTACAACAAAACTTTTCGTGATTTTATAGGGGTGTCAGAAGATGAAGACATATCGGGTTGGGGAAAAATTGTGCATCCTGATGATGTGCAATCCATACGCGATACAATGAAAAGGTCAGTTGCTGAAAACCATTTTCACGGATTAGAGTGCCGCCTGTTGAGGGCAGATGGGCAATGGCGTTGGGTGTTGGCGCAAGGCAATCCACGCTTCGGGGCACATAATGAATTTTTGGGTTTTGTCGGTTCATCTATTGACATTACCGACCGCAAATTGTTTGAAAACAAATTGATGGAAGCCAATGAATTGGCAGAAAATGTGGCTAAGTCCAAACAGCAGTTTTTGTCAAACATGAGTCACGAAATCAGAACGCCCATGAATGCGATTGTGGGGTTTACGAATGTGGTATTAAAAACAACATTAGACGAAAAACAACAAGAATACATCAACGCCATCAAAACCTCGGGCGAGTCGTTGCTTGTATTGATTAATGATATACTTGATTTGGCAAAGGTAGATGCGGGGAAAATGGTTTTTCAACACACGCCGTTTAAATTGTCTGATTGCATAGCGACTATGCTTCATCTGTTTGACATAAAAATTAAAGAAAAAAATATCGCATTGGTGAAGGAATATGACGCAACGATTCCTGAAGTTCTATTGGGTGACCCCGTCCGCTTGCAGCAAATATTTATTAATTTGATAAATAATGCCATAAAATTTACAGTAAAAGGGACAATAACGGTGAGCGCGCGTTTGCTGAACGAAGACAACGAACAAGCAACTATCGAATTTTCTATAATTGACACAGGCATTGGAATTGCTGAAAACAAGCTGAATGATATTTTTGGGGCTTTTGAACAAGCCCACTCAAACAGTCCTCAATCTTACGGCGGAACGGGTTTGGGTCTGTCAATTGTGAAACAATTGGTAGAACATCAAGGCGGGTCGGTTTCTGTAAAAAGCAAAGAGGGCGAAGGGTCGGCGTTTGGTTTTGTGTTGAGTTTTGAAAAAACGGAAGCAGAAGCCGCCACAAAAGCGGCAACGGAAGGAACACCTACCTTGAAAAATCTAAAAATATTAGTGGTAGAAGACGTAAAACTCAATCAACTTTTAATAAGAATACTATTAGAAGATTTTGGCGTTGAAGTAGATATGGCAGACAATGGAAAAATAGCCATTGAAAAACTGAAAATCACGCCCTACGATATTATTTTTATGGATTTGCAAATGCCCGAAATGAATGGTTTTGAAGCCACGGCGTACATTCGGAATCAACTCAATTCTAAC
>JAYUUR010000667.1:0-20278 GCA_043754475.1 Saprospiraceae bacterium
CTTGTTCCGCTAAAAATTCTTCATAGAATTGATATTGCCCTGATACTTCATAAAATTCATAAATAAAAGAGTCTTTGGCAAAAGTTTTGATTTCAACAGCGATTTTATCAACACCCTTTTCAGCTGCTATCACCCGTTCCGCACCTAAATCTACACGCAATATATGAGGTTTCGCTTTGAGATAATAAGGGTCATCTGTAATTATCCAACCATCGGCTTCAAGCGCTTTCCTTACCGCATCGTGATATAAATCTTTTGCCATAAATCGTTTTGTTTTATACAAATATAGGCGTTTATTTTGGAACATAAGCCGCTTTATCCAATAGATTCAATAATTTTTGATAATTCAATTTCCGTAAATTCATTAGAATAATAGCGTTTAATCACGGCTATCAACAGTTCTTTTTGTGAGATGTTCGGTTCTTTTGCGCGGATGCTATTTTCGACTACTTGCCGAACGGTATTAATCATTTCAATACCCATCATGGCGCGTTCATGAGCAGTTTTGGCATAGATAATTGCCAATTGTTGAGCGTGGGCTGTTGCTGTTGTATCTGTCATGATTTATATCTTAATGTTAGCTTCATCTAAAGCTTGCGTGACTCTTTTCAATAAATTTAATATCATTTGATGAATTTTATGACTCAAAGATACGATTCCAATCCTATTTTAAAGCAATATTAAAGAGTATATCCGCTAAGGCTTGAGGTTGGCTAAAGAAAGGTGAATGGCTGGTCGCCAGACTGTACACCTTTTCACAAGGCGTTTCAGTTTACATTTTTTGCTGAATAAAAGGCGTGACTGCTTTATCTTGCGTACATCCTAAATTACTGATACTTTGAAGATTCAGCAACCCGAATCTTGCGGTGTTTGTTGGAATTAGGATAGGTCGGATATAAAAGATGCTAAGGATGCGATTAAGTCCAGTCGGCACATCCTTAGCATCTTTTATATCCGACCCATCCTAATTCAAATAAAAAAATCCTGATTCTAATCACCATCCCCCTGCCTAAAATCCCCCTCAACATTAATTTTGGTGCGCTTGATCGTATTCTTATCATCGGCATCACTGCTGGCTGTACCGCCTGTATTGCCTTGATGGAAATTACCTTTGGCAGTAATCTCGGCATCTTCTATGGTGTTATAACTTTTACGCTTTTCGGCGGCATAGGCGGTCAATTGTGCGGTTAATTCCTGCATAAAGACGGGATTGTCTTTCAATTCTGCCAATTTGTCTTCTATAATGTTTTTTTTGACTTCGATGGGCTTTTGAGGGTCTTCCAATTTAGCGGTCGCTTTAGGGTCTTCGGGCGTCAAAAACCATGATTTGACCCATTTGGCTGATTCCGTAATAAATTCTTTAGGGAATTTCTTGACTTCATCGTTTTCGGTGATGATGTTGAGAATGTAAGCGGCGGCGGTTTCTAAAATTGCCATGTTTGTTTTGTTTTTGATGATGAAATAACTGTTTTTACTGAGGGGGTGGGTTTATTTGAATCAGGATTCGTAAGATTATAAGGATGCTAAGGAATCGGGAAAATAAAATCTCTGGTATTGGCACTCGAAGATTGAGTAAGCAAGTTAAGCCTTAATATTTTACACATACTCAAAAACGTGACGTGAACCAATCCTTAACATCTTTTAAATCCCACACATCCTAATTCAATTTAAAAAAACCTACCTCTCCGCATATTCCTTATACTGAATTGTGTATGGATGCTCTGCCCCCAAGTTTTTAAGATTATTTTGATAAGCCGCTTGCCATAAAGACTTTGCCTCAGTTTTGCGTCCAACAGCATCATAAACCCAAGCCAAATTATTTTGCTTTTTGGCAACTTCTGGATGGTCTTTGCCAAAGTTTTTCAAATCGCTATGCAGGGCGGTTTCCAATAATTCTGCGGCTTGTTTGTAGCGGCCTAAATAAAAATACACATTCGCCAAATTGGATTGGCGAATGGCAACGGTTGGGTGGTCTTTGCCAAAGTTTTTCTCAGCGCTATTCAGAGCGGTTTCCAATAATTCTGCGGCTTGTTCGTAGCGGCCTAAATCAGAATACACAGTTGCCAAATTGGATTGACGCACAGCAACGGTTGGGTGGTCTTTGCCAAAGTTTTTCAAATCGCTATTCAAGGCAGTTTCCAATAATTCTGCGGCTTGTTCGTAGCGACCTAAATTTCTATACGCAGTTGCCAAATTAGATTGATAGATAGCGACATGAGAATGTCCTTTTCCTAAACTTTCTTCCGCATTTGCTAAAACTGTTTCCAATAATTTAGCTGAATGCTCATATTTTCCTAAATACCCATAAATATTTGCCAAATTGGATTGGCGCACAGCAACAGTTTTATGATTTTTTTCAAAAATAGTTTCAGCAATTTTCAAAGCACGCTCTCTATATTCAGATGAGTTTTGATAAAAACCAAAATTTTCTTCTAAATATCCTAATCTATCAAGCAAATAAGACACCCCCTCAGTATTTTCCTCAAAAAACAAGTCATTCAAGCGTTCCGCAAACGGTTTATTTTTATTGATGTCGAAAAGATTGAGTTCGGGATTGGTATTATCATAGTATATTAAGTCTGCTACATAGCTGATATACTCTTCTGCAAAAGTAGCAGTCACTTCCAAATGCTTCATCACCACATCAGCAATCAAAGGATGCATTTTGTAGGCAAGTTTTTCGGTTTCTCGAACCGAATCAAGCCAACCACGCTCTACCAAATGGTCTAATAATTCAAAAACATCTTCTTCTAATGCAAAATGTTTGAAATGGGTCTCTAAAAAATCGTCAGTAAAAGTAGTGGCTATGGGCAATAATGCCATTGCTTTTAAAAGCACCTTTGAATGGTCGGAAACATCAGCGATATTGTCAAATATCAACCAAATATATTCTTCCACTTTAGCGCGTTTGGCATTATCATCCAAGCTATCGCCATGCGTACCCGTATTGACTTTTCGAATATTGAGCTTTTTACCGTGAATAAAGTTGTCTTGAATCATCTGTTGCAAAGTCTCAAAAGGAATGGCTGAAGCATAAGCCGATTTGGCGACCAATTCAATCAATAAAGTATGAAAATCCAAGCACTCCAACAAAGCAGTCAAGTCTTTATCCGATGCTTGTATTGAGGGGGCATTGAGTCGGAACAACGCCAGTGCTTCATCATCCGATAATTTTTCAATTTTGACCACTTGCCATGCTTGAGGCAATGTTCTGGATGTCAACAAGAAATGAGCATGTGCCGTATCGAATAGTTTTTTATGTTGTACCAAGTCTGCCAAATCATTGGCATTATCCAGCACCACCAATGTGCTATCCAAACAATTTAATTTGTGAAAAACCAATTGAAAAGCCTGGGCTAATTGTTGCGCTTCAATCAATGATTGCACCTTATCCGCAATATGTAGTGCATTCAATAATACCATATCACTTGTAAAAGCCTCAGACAAACTTGATTGCACGGTCAACCAAGCCAAATGTTTATATTTCTCGCCATATAAAGCCATGAATTTTGCAGCGACCGACGTTTTGCCAATACCACCAATGCCATTCACTAAAACGGTGGCTCTATTTTTAGCTAAATGCGTGGTGATAGTCGCCAATTCAGTCTCTCGCCCTAAGATATGGTCGGCATTTGAAGGAATATGATTGGTGAGGAGGTGGGGAATGGCGATCGTTTGCCCTTGAATGTAGGTATTGTTATAAATAGAAGCGGCTTGCTGGAAGTTGCCACCCACCTTAATATCACTGTCCGCAATTTCAGTCTTAGAATGAGGTATTTTTTCGTCCATCGTATAGGCTGCAAGGGTTTTCAAAAGAACAAATATAAACAAAAAAAGATTTTGTAGCGTTTTATACGTCATTTTAAAACACCGTTACCGCTTATTAGCTTGACCAATTAAATGTTTTAGATGTAGATAAGCATAAAAAAGAATTTATTAAGTATTTTTGCTTTGGGTTTAGTATTAAAATCATATAAATCAACCTAATAACTTTTATGAATAAACCTTTTATTAGCAAATTATCGCTTAGAAATTTCAAGTGTTACAAAAACTTGGATTTAGTACTCCAGCCAGGCGTAAATATTCTCTATGGCGTGAATGGAACGGGTAAAACATCTATTGCAGAAGGTATAACAGTAGCGGCAGGTAGTTTTTTCATAAGTATGTCGAGCGTTCAAAAACGTAATTTTGAGCGAAGTGATATTCGCATTGAATACAAAGAAGGTATGCCTTCTCCTGAATATCAATTTCCTGTTCAAATTATAGCTGAAGGTTGTGTTTTAGAGGAAAATATACAATGGTCACGTGAATTAAATACAATTTCAGGTGGTATTACAATGATACATGCTAAAGAGATGAATAAACTTTCAGACGACGCGACTTTGTCTGTCCAAAATGGCTTGTTTAAACAGTTACCTATTATTGCTTATTTTTCAACTCAACGCTTATTTACGGATAGAAGAGAGTCTGATAAAAACCCAATCGGCAGATTTGGGGGTTACTATAATGCTTTAAATGCGACAAATACGCGCAAACATATTCAAAAATGGTTTAAAGATGCTGAATATGAACAATATCAAAAAAGACAAACAGATGGGACATTTACAAATTTTGGTTTGGAAGGCATCAGAGAACTTATTTTAAAATCTTTTGAAGAAGATTGGACACGTATATATTACTACGAACCCGAATCTAATAAGTTATCAGACTCTGGTCTATATATTGTTCACAAAGATGGGCGTACCATATCCGAAAGACTATTGAGCGATGGTTATCGTAATTTTTTATGGTTACTTATCGAAATTGCTTGGCGATGTTATACGCTTAATCCTTTTCTGGGTAAAGATGCATTTGCTGAAACTAAAGGAATTGTCATTATTGATGAAGTTGACTTACATTTACATCCAAAATGGCAACAACGCATCGTGCCTATTTTAGCAGAAGCTTTTCCTAATATCCAATTTGTTATTACCACACATAGTCCAATCGTTTTAAGTTCTGTAAAAGGAAACGTATTGAGATTAGAAGGCGATAAAGTATATGTTCAAGAGAATTTGTATGGCTTGAAACCATCGCAAGTATTGGAAGGATTCATGCAAATACAGGAGCGATTGCCTCAATTTCTTGATGATATTCAACATTATTTTACGCTCATCAATCAGGAAAAAGGAAAATCAAGCGAAGCTTTAGCCTTGCGTAAAAAATTAGAGGAAGATATTTCCCAAAACGACCCTATGTTTACGGAAGCGGATGCACTCATCAATTTTTATTCTTATTAACCAATGATTTATATCAAAAAACAAGCTCAACCACCACAGGTTTTCTTAGATGCCGTTGCAGGGCTCACTTCTTATAATGAGTTGCAAGGCGAGCAAAAAGAGGTTGTCATCAATATATTGCTTGCAGAACAAGGTGGACTTTGTGCTATTTGTGAGCGTTTAAGAACCCGATTTCACCCTACAATTGAACATTTTCTTCCGCAAAGCATTTTTCCACTGTTTCAACTTAATTACTTCAACTTGTATGGTACATGCCAGCATTGCAATGGACCTAAAGCACATCATTTGATACCACCCTATATTTTTGACCCACGTTTTAATCCTTTTAATGAAATAAACAATCCAAGAGAAGGCATGAAACCTGTATATCATCTGATAGATCACAATTCCTGTGAAATTATAATTCCGGCTGCTGTAACAACTGCTAAAAAGATTCTATCACAACACCACAGCGCATATATGTTACAAGCTAGTTTAGATTTAATGCAACAAAACCGATATAGGACGCAGGAAAGTCTTCATGGCTCGAACAATTCTTTATTACTGAATCGTGCAACAGTCTGGAATACAATCGCACCAAAGCTTCAACAGCTATCTGATGAAGATTTAATTGCCAAATTTACCGGTATGTCTCAACAAGATACCTATCCAGAGTTTGTAAGTTTAATCGTTTATCTATATTCGAAAGAATTTCGACGTAGAAATATCAATATTGGGATCTGATTTATTCAAAATACTGAGGGGTATAAAAACTTAATAAAACATTATCATTTGCAATTGCCTTCTATAAGTTCAATTTTAAGGAGATGTTTGCGATTTCACCTCTCACGTTTGCGATTTCACTACCTCATGTTTCCAATTTCATGCTGAACGTTTGCGATTTCACCCCTCACGTTTGCGATTTCACTACCTAATGTTTACGATTTTACACTAAACGTTTGTGATTTCACTATCTCCTGTTTCCAATTCCACCCTTCACGTTTGCGATTTCACCCCTCATATTTCCAATTTCACCTTACATCTTAATGACCTTACGACCCAATCGCAACGAAAACACCCACATTCCCCATCAATACCCCGTCGGTTTCACAAACCCCGGCGTGAATCCCGATACCAATTTCGCAAAATGCAACAACAACGGTTCGCTCCAATACGGTCCGACCGCTTACCGATTGGCACTTTTTGCTTGAAAACCAATCGTCTTCTTATTGAAAATAAAGTCTGATTTATCTAATTTCAAATGCTCAACATCTTGCATGGTGAGTACATTGAGTACCCCCTCAGTACGTTCCTCTCTTGGCATGGCTGCAAGGCGGAGATTATGCTTATTAATCGCATCCGTCACGACTTGACGCACTGAACGAGCGTTGCCAAAATATTTATCCCGATATTCGTGTATAAATGCGAGGTAGTTTTGCAAATGTTCTTCTGCATCGGCTGCAATGGTCATACCGGCATCATTGAACATGCCGATAGCAATTTGTAGCAATTCATCGGGTGAGTAATCTTCAAACGACAATGTTTTATCAAAACGACTGCTCAAACCCGGATTCGCTTTGAGGAAAGTACCCATATTGTCGGTATAGCCTGCTACGAATACGAAAAACTCGCCGCGCTTATCTTCCATGCGTTTGAGAAGCGTTTGGATGGCTTCATCGCCGAAGTCGCCACGTCCACCACCACCGCCGTAAGCCGTTAAGGCATATGCTTCATCAATAAATAGAACACCGCCGTTGGCTTCATCAATTTTATCAGAGGTTTTGATTGCTGTTTGACCGACATAACCGGCTACCAAACCTTGACGATCCGTTTCGACCATGTGCCCACGTTCGAGGATACCGAGTGCTTTATATATTTTTGTTAATATGCGAGCGACTGTCGTTTTGCCCGTTCCGGGATTGCCGACGAAAACCGTATGCAAATAGAATGAACCCAACACATCCCGACCCGACTCCCGATAATACCGCACTAAATTCACCAATTCGCTAATTTGCTGCTTCACTTTGGTCATACCAATCAAGCGATTGAGCTCATCAAGCGATATTTTGAGCAATACTTCATCAACAGGAATGCTCGGCAAATCACGTTTAGGTTTGAAGCTAATTTTTTCAACATCTACTAATTGAATCAATGACATTTCATCTTTGGTCAATGATTTTGGATTATCATGAGACATGATGCGCAAACCAAGATTAATTTTAGCTTGCTCAATGATGTCATGAACAAAACGCGCATTGCCAAAACTCCTGTCTCGATTACGGAATGCTTCAGTTATGATTTCATCCACCCGTTTTTTAGCAGCCGGAGAAAGAATGATGCTTTTCTCATGACCTGCATAAGCGGCAATCTCTGCTAATTCCTGCGGTAAATAATCTGGAAAATCAAAGAAATGCTTGAAACGCGAGCGCAAACCTGGGTTTGAATCAATAAAATGCCGCATTTCTTTTGGATAACCAGCCACGATGACTGAAATGTCACCCACACCATTCGACATTTCTTTCACCAATATCTCAACGACTTCCCGTCCGAAGTCTTTAGTATCATCATTCGAGCGTGCCAGTGAATAAGCTTCGTCAATAAATAGTACGCCGCCGCGTGCTTTTTCAATCGCATCTTTTACTTTAGGCGCAGTTTGACCAATATATTCTCCAACTAAATCCACTCTATCCACTTCATGAACGTGCCCTTTTGTCAACAAACCCATTTTTTTATACAGCTTTCCCATCATCTGAGCCACGGTGGTTTTACCCGTTCCTGGATTGCCAACAAATACTGAGTGGACATTGATTTGGCTTTTTTCATCGAAGCCTTTGTCCTTTCTAAGTTGTAAAAACTGGATATATTTGGCGTGATCTCTAACTTTTTGCTTAATTTCTTTCAAGCCAATGAGGGCATCCATGCGCCCCATGACTTCTTCAAAAGTCAAATCAGCGTCTTCATCAGTCTCCAAAATAATCGGTGCTGGACGATTCGGTAACATCACAGGCGCAATACCTTCCTCAAAATCTTCTTCAATTTCAAAAGGCAATACGGCGAGCAATTTATCCATAAAAATCAACTCACAGGTGTATCGGTCTTTGCGCCAAGACCCTTTCACATTCGAACCCCAACCTGCCGTTATCGTGATATATTCGTCTTTTCTTTCTACTCGGTGCAAGCGGGTAATTTGACCTTTTAGCTCTCTGGCATCGTTGTAAAACTTAGTGAAAAGTTCGCATTGCCAGCTTTTATTAGGGTTTAGATTCCGAAGAATTATTTCTGCATATATATAACGTGTCTCTTCACCACAAAAGCCTTTGTAATAAATACGGTCATTTTCAGGAATATCGTCATAAGGACCTTCATACAAGCGCAATGATTGCACTTCCAGATAAGGATTGTCGAGGAAAGTCACTTCTCTGCTGGCGTCTTCTACGTAAAAATATTTAGTGGCTACTTTTTCTCCTTCCACGTAGGCTTCCCAGAAGTAAGTGCCTTTTTTCCAAAACGCACCTTCTTTCTTATTGCCCCAACCTTCGCGCACGTAAATGACGTTATCGTATTTACTCACTTTGCGTTTGAATGGCAAAGCACACAGTTCAGTCCGCCCTTTTTTGAGGGTATAACAGCGCAGTTCCACTTCAATGTCCCAATCTTCTACGTCATAAAGTTTATTGTAAAGAGAAAGTTCTGCATAGATATAGGTGGTTTCGTATCTATCAAATACTTGACGATACTTCTTTCTATTATCCGCCAGCCATTCTGTGGAAGAATAAACTTTTAGTTCGCGGAACTTAGAATTTTTAAAATCCGATTGATTATACGCTTCGCTCATCATCATTTTATAGTATTATAATCGGGTGTAATTGTAAAAATAACTGTAAAATAATCCTTTTTATTTATATTACCTCAGTTTTGTTTCTATTTTTTTTCCACATTTTGACGAATGATTTGTCAAAAATAACAGACATAAAAAACCTTAATAACACCCCCTCAGTATTTTAGACTATTTTAACGCAAATATTGTACGGAGTTTACGGTAAAACACCATGAAAAGATTAGATTTTGTTAAAAGTATTTTTTCATAAAAACTCCTTCCCAATGTGTTTAAACGAAAAGCGGCTCTGCCATGCTTGCATTTCAACATCCGAATGCTCATCCGTTAAATCTACGTTGTGCAAGAGGTTAAGGTGTTCGATTTCATCCCAATAACTGAGATTTTGATGTATTTCTGCTTGTTTTTCTATAAAAAAATGGGCTTTTTCCATCGCTGATTCACTGACCGAATAAGCGCAATATGCCTCCTGCCATTTGAATTTGTACCAACCAGTTTTGAAATCATGCATTTGATACCATCTTTGAGAAATACCTTGTACAAAACGGAGGATTTCATGCAAAGGTAAAAGCGGATTTTGAGTGAAAAGAATATGCACGTGGTCAAGATTGCCATTCACGATGGCAACATCGCAGCCTTGCTCGACGAATCTTTTTTCTATTTCAAGATAAAATAAAGATTCTAAATCGGGGTCAATCAAAACACTGTTTTCGTGGGTGTGAAAAATAGCATGTACCCAGAGTTTGAAGAAAGTTGTTCTCATAATATGTTGAAGTTGAGTATGTTACGTTAAAAATAAAGAATAAAGATATTAAAAGTGGCATAAAATCCTGTAATAAAATCATTCTTTTTCATTTTTTAAAAACTTAAAACCTACCTTTGTTCCCCATAATGAGAAGAACTGAAATGCGGATATTTCGATGTTGGGATTATCAAAAACAATCAACATTCTTTTAAAACCGATTTCTCAATATCTATTTTTTATGGCAAAATACATCTTCGTAACGGGTGGCGTAACATCCTCTTTGGGCAAAGGCATCATTGCCGCATCTCTTGCCAAACTGCTTCAAGCGCGTGGCTTATCGGTCACGATTCAAAAATTTGACCCATATATCAACGTTGATCCCGGCACGCTCAATCCGTATGAGCATGGCGAGTGCTACGTCACGGACGATGGCGCGGAAACTGACCTCGATTTGGGGCATTACGAGCGTTTTTTGAACACGCCCACTTCGCAAGCCAATAATATCACGACGGGCAGAATCTACCAAACCGTCATCAATAAAGAACGCGCCGGTGATTATTTAGGCAAAACGGTACAAGTCATTCCGCACATCACTGATGAAATTAAATACCGCGCTCAACTTTTAGGGCAGAGCCATCAATACGACATTGTTATCACTGAATTAGGTGGAACCGTAGGCGATATTGAATCATTGCCTTATCTCGAAGCCTTGCGTCAATTGCGTTGGGAATTGGGTACTGATAATTGTTTAGTTATTCACCTCACGCTGATTCCATATTTGAGAGCAGCAAAAGAGTTGAAAACCAAGCCAACTCAGCACTCTGTCAAGGAGCTTTTAAGTGCTGGTATTCAACCCGATATTTTGGTTTGTCGCACCGAGCACCCCATCAGTATGGACATTCGCCGTAAACTTGCGCTGTTTTGCAATGTAGAAGTTTCGTCGGTGATAGAAGCGATGGATGCGGATACGATTTATGACGTGCCGCTTTTGATGTTGAAAGAGCGTTTGGATGCCGTTGTGATTTCTAAATTGCGCTTGCCTGATCGTCGGGAGCCTGATTTGAGAAAATGGAAAGAGTTTTTGGGCAAATTGAAAAACCCTCATAAAGAAGTTAAAATAGGGTTGGTCGGCAAATATAATGAATTGCAAGATGCATATAAGTCTATTTATGAAGCATTTATACATGCAGGAGCCGTTAATGAATGCCGTGTCATAGTAGAGCCGATTCATTCTGAACACCTTGAAAAATCGGCTGCTCATATCGGCAAACTGCTCAGTCATTTGGATGGCGTTCTGGTAGCCCCGGGCTTTGGTGAGCGCGGCATTGAAGGGAAATATGAAGCCATTCGCTATTGTCGTGAAAAGAAAATACCATTTTTCGGCATTTGTTTGGGTATGCAATCGGCGGTAGTGGAGTTTTCACGCAATGTATTAGGGCTGTCTGATGCTGCCTCAACGGAGGTTAATCAAGACACCACCAACCCTGTGATTGACTTAATGGCTGAACAAAAAACGATTTCGGCAAAGGGCGGTACTATGCGTTTGGGCGCATATTCATGCACTATAAAAACCGATACTAAAGCGTTTCATGCTTATCAATCGACGAATATTCAAGAGCGTCATCGCCACCGTTGGGAATTTAATAATGCCTATTTGAAGCAAATTGAAGCAGCGGGCATGGTGGCTACGGGCATTAATACAGATTCGGGTTTGGTGGAAATTATTGAAATTGTGGATCATCCGTGGTTTGTCGGCGTTCAATTTCACCCTGAATTGAAAAGTACAGTTGAAAACCCTCACCCTTTGTTTGTTGATTTTGTTAAGGCTTGTTTGAAGTGATTATTAGTTAAATAATTGTATTAATATAATCGACATAACTTGCAGCAAGTTTTAAACTCTGTCCATTACCCACATCTTTTAATATATTGATTATCAATGAGTTAGTAGAGATATATAACTCCACCATTTATGGTGGGGGTAAAATTAGCCATAGTTAAGGCTTTAGCCGCCCATCTTTCACTTTAAATGAGCGGCTAAAGCCTTAGCAATCCGCGCTGCCAAAGCAGCATTATTCATCACCAATTGAATATTGGTTTTCAAACTTGCCCCATCAGTCATTTGCTCAATTCGGCTGAGTAAAAAGGGTGTAATTGCCTTGCCTTTCATGCCTTGTTTATTCGCTTCGTGCAAAGCCTTCTCAATCGCTTCATTAATTAAAATAGGGTCAGCTTCAAATTCGAGGGGTACAGGATTGGCTATCAGCACGCCACCTTGCATAGGAATTGCCCATTTCACTTTCAGTATGTCAGCTATCACCCCCTCAGTATCGGCGCAATAATCCACATAAAAACCACTTTTTCGAGTAAAAAATGCAGGGAAATCATTGGTTTTGAAGCCAATAACGGGGATGCCGTGCGTTTCCAAATATTCTAATGTCAAACCAATATCCAAGATAGATTTCACACCTGCACAGACTACAGCCACGTCCGTACGCGCCAATTCCTGCAAGTCGGCGGATACATCAAACGTCTCACTTGCGCCTCTATGCACGCCGCCGATACCGCCAGTTGCGAAAATTTTGATGCCTGCAAGCTGAGCAATAATCATGGTAGAAGCTACTGTAGTCGCACCATTCAAGCCTTGAGCAATAATCATCGGCATATCTCGTCGGCTGACTTTGGGTACAGATTGCCCTAATTTGCCTAATATTTCAATTTCATCTACACTCAATCCGGCTTTCATTCTGCCATTAATGATAGCGATAGTGGCTGAAATTGCGCCGTTCTCACGCACGCAAGCCTCCACTTTCAAAGCCGTTTCCACGTTTTGAGGATAGGGCATGCCATGAGAAATAATGGTAGATTCAAGCGCAACGATTGGCTTTTTATCCTTCAAAGCCGCTTGTACTGAGGGGGATATTTCAAGAAATGACAACATAAATATTTTTATATTAATTCATAAAATATTGAAAGTCAATCCAATAATCAAATTATTGACAAAAATACTGAGGGGTCACGTTTTAGCGCAACCCCTCTATTTTTTTATAAAACAAAAAGTTTTAAAATTTTTACAATGGCAAATCACTTATCACCTAATCACCAATCCCTCATAATTTATCCCTGTCTTTTCTTAATTTCATCTCGGATGAGAGCAGCTTGTTCATAATCTTCATTTTGAAGCACTTCTGTCAACATTCTATCTAATTCATCCATGCTCAAATGGGCTAATTGACCCTTACTATCCGATGCCCTGCCGCCCGTACTCGTTGTGCTTTTGCTGGCTTTACCTTTGCTAACAGGTGCACTGCTGGCAGTTTCCTCAGGTTCTTCTAAGACGACACCTGCTGCTTCGAGGATAAACTCGTAAGTATAAATCGGGCAATTAAAACGGACTGCCATCGCTAAAGCATCGCTCGTTCGAGAATCAATTTCGATAATTTTACCTTCTTTTTCGCAAATAAGCTTGGCATAAAAAACGCCGTCGAGCAGATTGCTGATAATTACTTCTTGAAGATCCACTCGGAAAGTATCGAGTGTGTTTTTAAAAAGATCATGCGTCAGAGGGCGGTTAGGCAGCATTTTTTCTACCGCTACCGCTATCGCCTGCGCCTCAAATGCACCGATGATGATGGGCAAACGGCGGTTGCCAGTGCGCTCACCCAATACCACAGCATAGTTGTGCGTTTGCGTCATGCTCGGCTGTAAGCCGACTATATCTAATGAAATTTTTTTCATAGAAAATTAGAGTCAAATTTTTACTAATGGTAATAAAAAAATAGTACCCCTCAGTAAAACATACAATTTAATAAAATTTGAACATATTAACAACGCAAAAAAGCGCGCAAAGTTAATATTTTCTATTAAAAAAATTAATCAATTTTGAATGAATCATTAAAAACTGAAGCGATTGGAGAAATGATATTGTTGAAAGCATTTTTAATTCTAAAAACAACAGGCGATATGCCTACAAAAAATAAACCTATAAGATTTTAACGTCTTATAGGTTTATTTGTAAATGACTACTTGAACAGTCTAATATCTAATATCTAAATATCTAATATCTATTTATCCTGCTTAGCGAATACTTTTTTCAACAAATCGCTCACCCGCTCAGCAGGGTTTTTACGAATAGCCAATTCCTTTTCAGCCACCATCGAAAACAACCCGTTCAACGCTTGAGTGGTGACATAATCATCGAGATTGGGATTCGCTTTTTGCACCAACGGTATTTTATTATAAGCTGTCGTGCCATCTGTCCAATATTTACGCGCCTCAAATTTATCGAGCGAAGCGATGATGATTGGGTTAAATTCATCATACAATTGCTTGAAAGTGGTTTTTTTGAGGTATTCCGTAGCCGCATTTTTTTCACCCATCAAAATATTCATCGCATCTTTCAAAGTCATTTGCTTAATGGCGTTCATAAAAATAGGCTTGGCTTTGACCGCTGCATCTTCCGCCGCTGCATTGATTTTCTCAATCGCTTTTTCTTCAAAATTACTAAAACCCGGAATCATTTTCAATTTGTCCGCTACCGAACGAGCCTCAGGCGGCAAAAGAATTTTATATGCCGAATTGAGATAGCCGCCTTTTTGAGAAAGCGCATCCGAACCTTTGCTGATACCGATTTGTAGGGCTTCTTTCAAACCGTTGCCAATATCGTCGTTTGAAAGGCTGCCGCCGCCTGTTAAAATGCCTTTGGCTTTATCTTTCAGTTTATCAAACTGAGCATTGCTTGTTATCGACACACTGAGAAATAAGAGTAGAAATAAACCGATTTTCTTTGTCATGTTATTTTTTTTAATTTGTAAAATACTGATTTTCATTGAGTTAAAATTTTTTTTAAATTTATTTATCATTTTTTTACTCAAAATACTGAGGGGGTAAAACAACTTTTACAATCATTAATGTAAAAGTAAACCTTACTTTAAATAACATTTTATATAACGACGATTCACTTAAATTTTTTATGAAAACTTCGTTAAATTATGCTTAAAATTTTGATTATCATAGGGTTTATAACTCCACCAATTTATGGTGGAGGGGTTATGAGTAACACTTATTTTAGGCTTTAGCCGCCTAACTTTTGGCTTTCATGGATGAACGGCTAAAGCCTAAACTGCATTTTAACAATTTGCCTCCACCATAAATGGAGGAGTTATAGATTAATTACAAATGGTATTTAAGCAATGACAATTAAGTAAAAACACATTAAATTTTGCATAATTTCTCCTATATTTGCCCCGAAATGGCAAGAATCATCGGCATAGATTACGGAACTAAACGCATCGGAGTAGCTACAACTGACCCCTTGCAAATCATCGCAAGTCCCTTAGAAACGGTGGCAACGCCGCAGATTTATGAGTTTTTAAAAAATTATTTTTTTACCGAAGAAGTCGAATCTATTATCGTCGGAGAGCCTAAAAAATTGGATGATACAGAGGCGGATATTATGCCGCAAGTGCGTACTTTTGTCAAAAAATTGAATCAGCTTTTCCCTGATATTTCTGTTCACATGCAGGATGAACGCTATACTTCGCGCGAGGCTCATCGGGTACTTTTGAACAGTGGTATTAAAAAAATGAAGCGGCGAGATAAGACGCTGATAGATAAAATCAGTGCTTCTATTATCCTCGAAGAATGGATGAAAGCAAGTGGGAAATGGGTTTAAATAGTTATGAGTTAAAAGTTATGAGTTTTTAAAACATTTTAAAATAAGACAATATATAAATACTTTATTTTCAATGATTTTACCGATATATGCCTATGGGCAACCTGTTTTGAAAAAAGTAGCGGAGGATATAAATCCCGATTATCCAAACTTAGAAACTTTACTGAATAATATGTGGGATACCATGTATGATGCGCATGGCGTTGGCTTGGCTGCCCCTCAAATTGGCTTGTCGATTCGCCTATTCGTGATAGATAGCGAGCAAATTGAGAAGGAGGATTATCCTGATCATAGGGGCTTTAAAAAAGTATTTATCAATGCTCATAAAGTAGAAGAAGTCGGCGATAAATGGAGTTATGAAGAAGGCTGTTTGAGCATTCCGAACATCAGAGGCGAGGTGATGCGACCGCCATTTTTGAAACTCCGATATTTAGATGAGCATTTTGTGGAGCATGTTGAGGAATTTGAAGGCATTAATGCCCGCGTGATTCAGCATGAATACGACCATTTGGATGGCATCCTGTTCACGGATAGGCTCTCGCCTGTGAAACGCACTTTAATTCGGAATAAATTGGAAAATATTCGTCGTGGAAAAACGAGTGCCGAATATAAAATGAAGTTTGTAGTGAAATAATTTTTACCCTGATGTACTAACCTATCAAAATACTTTGAAAATGAAACGTCTTTTAATTGAGTTTTACAATGCTTTGGGCGGTAACGAAAAGAAGGTCTTTTGGTTTGGCTCTATCGTTTTCAGCATTGGCTTTGTTCTATTGATAGATGTTTTAAAGCCGCCAAGTTGGTTTGGCTGGAAAGAGACAACAGGCACTATTTTACAAGCGCAAGGGGCAAAAGGTGGTATATTTAGCGGCGGCAGCACCACTTTTCTAATTCAATATGAAACGCTTGAAGGTCAAACCATTGAAGGAACTTACAAAATTTCACCTCTTATTTTAAGAACCATGACAGGCTTGCGGGTATTTTATAGAGCCAATAATCCAACTGAATTTTATCTTCATAATCCTACAAAACTGACGATTGCCCTTACTTGCCTCATTTTTGGTTCGGTGGTCAGCCTCTCTTTTTATTTATATTATCGGGACAAACAGAAAGGGATTGACTATGATTGAACCCCTATAAAAGACTCACATAAAACGCTAAACTTTCCCTAATATACTGAGGGGTCGCCGTACAATTCACTTCTACCTCACCTGCACTTTTCAGCAAACTGAAATTAATTTCATCGCCTTCATTCTTTTTGTCTTGCTTCATGAGTGAGATAAGATATTCAAAATCAAACTGTTGAATATTGTATTTTCCGTAATGTTTTAAAATGAAATCTTTAATTTCATTTAAATCACCAAGAGGCAAACTGTTAGCAATAGACGATAAATAGCCTTCGCAAATCATACCTATCGCAATTGCTTCGCCATGAGTGAGTGGTTTTTCAGTATCTAACGCAGCACTTTCAATAGCGTGCCCGATGGTGTGACCAAAGTTCAACGCCTTGCGAATGCCTTTTTCAAAAGGGTCTATTTCGACAATTCTCTGTTTTATTTTTAAAGATGGCACAAGGTAATTAGCCCAGTTAATGGTTGATAAATCATTGATTGTCAACAAATTATGCCATTGTTGCACATCAGCAATCAAAGCATGTTTGATGATTTCGCCAAAGCCACTGAGGATTTCACGCGGTGGTAAGGTCTCTAAAAACTGAGGTGAAATAAATACGGCTTTCGGATTATTGAAAACGCCAATCGAGTTTTTCACATTAAAAAAATCAATCCCCAATTTGCCGCCGATGGAGGAATCTACTTGCGAAAGTAGCGTAGTCGGCATTTGAATAAAATCAAAACCGCGCTTGAATGTGGACGCGCAAAAGCCGCCCATATCGCCCATTACGCCACCGCCTAAAACAATGAGCAATGCATTTCGCCCCGCCCCAGCCTTAAACATCTCGCGCCAAACCGTTTGGCAAGTGTCAATATTTTTATGCAATTCGCCCGCTGGCACCACGATTTTATGAATATCCGTAGGAAAATGCGTTCTAAATCTTTCAAAGCAAGCCCCCTCAGTATTTTCATCGACTAAGACGAGCGTTTGAGTATATTTTTTTTCTTTTAAAAAATTTTGAAAGGCATCCCAAAAATCACCTATATATATGGTGTAGTCGGAGAGTTGTATAGTTTGCATATTAATTGGATTTTATTGTGAAACAATTTCAGTCGTCCAAGCGGCAGGTTTATCTGAAAAGAGGATTTTAGTTTTTGCCCAAGTGGTTTTGAATAATTCGGATTGGCGATAAGCTTCGAGCGACCCCTCAGTATCCCAGATGCTTAGGGTAAAAAAAATGTGAGGATGCGCTTTATCTTGAAGAAGTTCGACGTGTTGGCAGCCATTCATAGCGGCAATTTTATGTTTAGAGGCTTCAAAAATTTCTTTAAAATTGTCGATATTATTTTCGTGAAAGGTGAGTTTGACGAGTCTTTTTATCATAAAAAAAATTGGTTAATTTATAAAATCAATCTGAATGCCATCCTCTATTTTCAAACCGAGCATTTCAGCAGCTTTACCCATATTAATTGAAATTTCGAGGTAATCGGAGTTGAAAATACAAAGGGTATCGCCGATAGGTACATCGTTATAATTTTCAGAGAGTTTCGTAATCGGATCATGACGTTTAAAATAAAGTTGAAAATGGCGTCCTCGTCCTACTTTTTCAAAAAGAGCACGCGTAACATTCATAACCACATTGTCGTAATTGTCTATATGGATGACGGCACCGCGAATTTGAGCTGGTGCAATCACGGGTTGCAAAGTAATGCGTTGAACCATATCATCTACCGCTGACCACATCTCCGCAAGGGGTTTTTCAGAAACGATGACATCAAGCGCATCCGCAAAAGCTTCTTTGACATGTTGAAAATTGAGCCCTTGAAACGGGATTTCATACACATACTGAGGGGTGTCTTCAAAAATGAGTGTGAAAATACCATTATCGGGTCCAATGAAAAAATGATTGTGGTGATGCAGGACTAAAAAACGGTTTTTTTCACCGCCAAAATTGTTAACACTGACGATGTGAATAGTGCCTTCGGGGAACTGATGCCAAGCATTTTTGAGGGTAAAAGCGGCTTGAACTATATCATGGTTCTTGATGTTATGAGAAATATCCACAAAGTTCAACGCTTGATGCCGCGTGAGCATAGCCCCCTTTAAGACAGGTGCGTAGTAGTCTTGCAATCCAAAATCTGTGGTCAAGGTAACGATGTGCATTTGGGCATATTAAATTAAAAAATGAAAGTGTAACGCTTGACTTTTCGGGAAACATAACGTTATTTTAGGCAAAATTAAAAAGGTATTGACTGAAACACGTTAATTTTGCACCAAATTTTTAATTTTAAATGCCTCCCTCAGTTGCTTTTATACCTTGCAATGACATTAATTCAATTTTGCATCTTTAAAAGTCTGTTTTTCAGTAGTTTATAAAAATTTAAAAACTTAATATAAAAACAATCTAAAACCATATTTTTTGAGCGAAATTATTTTGAACATCGAAGGCGTTGATTTAGTAGAACTCTACGGTGAGAACAACGCAAAATTGAATCTCGTCCGCAAGGCTTACCCTGATGTCACCATTACATCACGCGGTTCCAAATTAACAATAAAAGGTGATGGAAAGAGCGACCCGCAACGCGTCAAAGACAAAATCGAGATGATGGTGCGGATGCTTCGTGAGCGCAAAGACCTCACGCCACATGTCGTAGAGGACATGCTCGCGGGCGAAAATCCGTACGATACACTGCTGCCCAATGCTGTCAGCAACGTGACCATCGTTCATGGCAAAGAGGGTGCGCCCATCCGAGCCAAAACGCGCAATCAGAAAAAACTCGTTGACGCCATCGAGACCAGCGATATTGTCTTCGCAGTGGGTCCGGCAGGTACGGGCAAAACCTACGTGGCAGTGGCTATGGCAGTGCGAGCCTTGAAAAATCGGACGGTCAAAAAGATTATCCTTACTCGCCCTGCGGTTGAAGCAGGTGAAAACTTGGGCTTTCTACCAGGCGATTTGAAGGAAAAAGTTGATCCATATTTACGTCCGCTTTATGATGCGCTCGACGATATGTTTCCTGCTGATAAACTCGTGCAGTTTATGGCCAATCGGACAATTGAGATTGCACCGTTGGCTTTTATGCGTGGTCGGACTTTGCATGATGCGTTTATTATCCTTGACGAAGCGCAAAATACGACGCCTCCGCAAATGAAAATGTTCCTTACGCGTTTGGGTCCGAACTCAAAATGCGTGGTGACGGGTGACCTCACTCAGATTGACTTGCCGTGGAATGTAAAATCGGGCTTGCGTCAATCATTGGATATTTTGAAAGACATTGAAGGCATTGAAAAAGTATGGCTCACGGCTGAAGATGTGGTGCGTCACCGACTTGTGAAAGATATTATCAAGGCATATGATTTTGATGATGAACGTCAAAAAGCGCGAAGAGAAGCTGAAAAAGCCGCTAAAGAAAGTACTCAAACTATTGAGAAAAAGGCTGAAAACTTAGTTAAAATACTGGAGAATGGCTCTGAAGCACGTTCTACAGATGAAAATGTCATTGCGAAGGATGAAGCAACCAAGGGGGTGAAAGAGTGATAAAATAGATAGAGTCATTGAAAATTAAACATTTTAATACAACAAACGCCATTTTTCTAAGGGAAGATTTAAAACCCTACAAAATAAAATTATTACAAAACTTGCTTTAAAAACGCTT
>JAYUUR010000668.1:0-6707 GCA_043754475.1 Saprospiraceae bacterium
TAATACTGAGGGGGTGAGGTTTGACCATCGAGGCGTTGCGGTTGTTTGGTGGCTGGCGGCGTGGGCAGAGGAGCTGGTCTTTGGTTTTTAGGCGTGCCGCCTTGTTGTGGTAGATTATAATCCAAAACCTCTTGGCTGCTTTTGAAGCGAACCGCTATTTTATAGTTCTTACTGATGTTTCGCACCACTGGTGAGAGCATCATATCCATCACGCCGCCCGCCCGATTACGAGCTTTGTTGAATATATCCGAGTTCAAGGCTTCGTCGCGGAAGGCTTGGCGGAGTTTGTTGATGTTGTCATTAAAATCCTGCGTGGTGAGTTCGCGCATCCAACCGACATCCAAGTTCTCTATTTTCGGAAACACCTCGTGCGAGAGGATTTGAGGTTGTGGCAAGGTCACCACCACCGTTCTGTTTTTATCATCCACCGATATATCGAGGTATTGACTCAGATTGTAGCCGACTTTGATGACGCTGATGGCGGTTATATCCACATTCGTACTCGATACATCGTAGCCCCAAACCTTTGTGGCATTGTTCACTTTAATGCCTTTTTTATCACGGACTTCCATGACCGCTAATTCAGAGATGGCTTTCTCAACTTTCTCTTTCATCAAGCCTTTCGCTCGGCTAAAATCATTGATCGCTGCCGCATCTTGCAGCCTCCGCACCATCGGACGCAACCCCTCAGTCAAAGCGATGCCGCACGGGGTTTCTACTTTATTGCCTTTCACAGACAGCTTGCCATCCTGCGTTTTTAAGACCGTTGACATGATGCTGGTGATGAAAAAACAAGTATATTTTGATGCTACTTCATTGAGTAAATCTACTGCCGTACCGCCTTGATTCTCATACCAAGTCTGATATATTTGAGAACTCGTATCAGTCAATCCAATAAAATCATTGAAATACATTTGACGGATGTACGGATGCATTTTCCGATATTCATTCACGGCTGCTGTCCTCAGTTGATTGGTCAAACCCATGCGATTAGACACATGCACCACTAAATTGGTATTGAAATTCAGTATCAAATCGTCAAACTCCTGCTTGTATCGCTGTGGATTAGAGAGAATTTCGAGCGTCTTTTGCTCATCGAGGTTCATCTTAAAATCGGTGGGCATATACGTCATCTGCATGGCGCGTGGAATGCTGCTCTCGCCGCTCTCGCGAGCATAAATATTATAAATTAATAAACCTGCCACACTGACTAAACCAATCAGTAGGAGTATTTTACCATATCCTACTTCGGGATTTGGGTTGCCGGGTTGTCTTGCTTGTACCTCGCTCATAGTTTTCGTCGATTTAAAGTGAATATTGGTTGATAAATATCCGAAGTTAAATAACACAAATATCGAACATTAAAACCTAAATACGCGTTTTTAATGCCGTCAAAAATGAAATTTGCTTTTTATCAAAAGGAAATCCGAGAACTTTTAAGGCTTCAGTGGCTTCTCGACGTAAAATAGCTTTATAAGCACGTTGAGTAGAAGACTTCATTTTTTCAACTTGCATGATTTGATGAAACTCTTGTAAAACAGCATCTGCATTAGGTAATAAAGATTGGAAATAGGCTAAAGCTATCAGAAAATAAGTAGAATGAAGGCGAATTTGGCTTGTAAAATAACCAATTCGAGCTGCAAAAACTGGAGATTGTGCCCAATCTTCCATTTCAGCTACCACAGTTTGAGGGACTAATACTTCTTGAATCAATGACTGAAAAACATTAGATAAGTCTGCTGACTGTATGCGAACAATATTGTTGAAGACTGTATTATCAAATATGGCTTTTGTGAGGGGGTACATAAATTATCTTTCGCTTTTAGAGAGTGCTGCCAATGCAAAAAGTCCTAAGCCTATACCTAATAAAGCGTTAAGGGCTTGGCTACTTTCTCTTTGTTCGCGTTCTTGAGTTAACTGATTGTTCATAACATTTAGTTCTCTGCGATTTATAGAAGCTATAATTTTTTGTACTAACTCTGAGGAATCGTCATTGATAGGGTCAAAATCAAATGTGTTGAAATGGTTTGTTATTTTACCAGCAAGGTTCTTACCTTTTCGACGATTGTATATGACAATAATACGAGAAGGGTCGTGCAAATGATTATATGCCGTTTCAATTTCCTGGCGTACCATATCTGATAGTTTACCAAAAGAAAATAATATGAAATAGTCAGACATATTGATACGGCGTTCCGTTTCAAAGTCTAATTGATTATTAGCATTGAACCTATCGGGCAGATACATTCTAAATCCATTCACCGCCCCTATCGTATGCAAACGTGAAGCGAGGGTCTGTTCAAGCCCATTATCGGGATTGTAGGTAATAAATATTGTCGTATTTGGTGATTTCATAGCTTTTAACTTTAATATCTTTAAACAAAGATAAACACTAATCAGTTCTATGATTAAATTTCTTTTTGTTTTTTAATTGTTTTTAAAGCAATCCTTAACCCCCTCAGTATTTGACATTAAAAGCCTTTAATTTTCAATTAAAAACCTACCTTGCACTGCTTAAAAAAACAATTTATTAAAAAACCAATCCTCATCATCAACTAAAATTTCCTTATTAATGAAATCTCTAAGTTTAACACGCTCCACTGATAAAATATTGGCTTCAATAGCCTTTTGTTTATCTTTATTCATAACGCAATTGACGGCACAATGTCCTAAACTCATATGGTCGGATGAGTTTGATGGAACTACTTTAGACCTAACAAAATGGAGTTACCAAATTGGTGATGGTTGTGATATTGGTCTTTGTCAATGGGGCAATAATGAATTGCAATGGTATTCACAAAATAATGTGGTAGTATCCAATAATACCCTTAAGATTACAGCTAAAAGGGAAACAGTACAAAATCGCAATTATACATCAGGCAGAATAAGAACATTAAGCAAAAGCGATATTAAATATGGACGAATAGAAGCCCGTATGAAAATGCCTGTTGGACAAGGCATTTGGCCTGCGTTCTGGATGTTACCAACGGATTATGTTTATGGCGGCTGGCCCCAAAGCGGTGAGATAGATATTTTAGAGTATCTCGGTCATGATAGAGCGACTATTTTAGGCACTATCCATTATGGAATGCCTTGGCCCAATAATTCATATTCATCTAAAACTTTCACTTTGACTGAGGGAGGCTTCAATGAAGGCTTTCATAACTACGTCCTCGAATGGACTGAGAATGACATCAAATGGTTCATTGATGGTTATTTATATTCTACCAAAACGCGGAGTGATGTAGGCAGTTCGCGCTGGCCCTTCGACCAAAAGTTTCATTTTTTACTCAATATGGCAGTAGGCGGTATTTTGCCCGGCAATCCGAATGGTAGTACCGTATTTCCACAAACTTTTGAAGTTGATTACGTGCGGGTGTATGATTTAGTGGGCAGCCCATATTTATCAGGCAGTCAGAAAGTTCCTTTTATGGCTAAAAGTGTTCAATATTCGCTGGCTAATGTGCCAGCAGGTAGTACAATTGTTTGGACAATTCCAGCAGGTGCTATGGTTGTCAGTGGTGCAGGAACGAAAAATATTGTGATTAATTGGGGTTCAGTAGGCGGTAAGATAGCGGCAACCGTCACAACACCTTGTGGTGAGAGCAAATATGAACTGATTGTACAAGTAGAAGCTTTATTATCAACTGCTATTGTTTTAGAAAATTTTGATAAGGAAGCACGCATCACAAAAACATTCGCTTCCGGTGATTTTACTGACAATTTTTCAACGCCTTCTCCGAATGATATCAATAAATCTGCCTTGTGCGGCAAGTATGTCCGCAATGCAGGGCAACAGTATGATGTCTTTTCGTACAATGTATCGGACGTGACGAATGCTGCGGATTTTTCAACTGCTGAGAAGAAGTTTTACATAGATATTAATACAAATGCACCCATCGGCACCTCTATTTTATTGCAACTTGAAAACAAAAATGCAGCTCAGGCTAATAATTATCCGACGGGCAGACATAGCCGCTACACCGCTACCACCACTAAACAGAATGAGTGGGAACGCTTGAGTTTTGTCTTCACGGATAAACCGGATGGTTCGGTTTCCAACTCGTCAATCAATCAATTGATTCTCTTGTTTGCACCAAATACAAATACTGGTTCTACATATTACTTCGATAATTTTGAGATTTATGCTAAAAATGTGCTTTCAACGGCGGATATTGAAAAAGAATATGACATTCAATTATCGCCTAATCCTGCTAAAGATGCCTTGACTTTGATTGTCAATAAGGATAAAATCATTGGAAGTATTGAAATTTTGGATGCAACAGGCAAGAGTTATTTGATTCAGAAAAGTATACTCCAATCGTCAGCCAATATTAATATTCAATCGCTTAGTGCGGGTATTTATTATTTGAATATTGGGTTTAAGGATTCGAGGAAAGTTGCGAAAGCGTTTGTGAAGGAATAAATTAGGAATTAGGAATTTAAAATTAGGAATTATGCGAATAATGGTTTGCAAATGCCGTTAGGCATATAATATCGGTAGAAAGTGGTAAAAACCTTTTGTAAGTCCCAGAGGGACGACATATTTAATTTTGAATATATCGTAGCTACGCCACTTTGTCTCGTTTTTGATTTGTTTGCTACCGATATACCATGCCTAAAGGCATTTTTAACCCATTATTCGCATAAATTAGGAATTTATACATGAAACACAGCAGAAAAGGAGAATACTACGGCAATCACAACACCATACAGGAGTATGCAGGTTTGATAGTAACGGATACAGAATATACACATGATTTTGTAGATTGGCATTACCATGAAAACGCTTATTTCACCTATATTTTCGAAGGAAATTTATTTGAAGCCAATAAAAAAGAAGAGTATCAATGTGGGGCGGGTTCATTGCTTTTTCACAATTGGCAAGACCCACATTATAATCGCAAATCTACTCCTCGGGTGCATGGGTTTCACATCGAATGTGATAAAAACTGGTTCGATGCTTTTGATTTAAAATTGGATGCTGTTCAAGGTAGTCAACGCATTGAATACCCCTCAGTAAAAACGCTTTTTCATAAGATTCATATCGAATCCAAACACCGTCATCCCGTTTCTGCATTCACTACCGAAGATTTATTGCTTCAAGTTTTCTCTGAATTAATCCAACCCAATTTATCCAATACAATAGCACCTCTTTGGGTCAAAAAAGTGAAAGACATCATTTATGAGCAATATGATAATACCTTGACTCTCAACGATTTAGCGAAAGAACTAAATGTCCACCCTGTTCATCTCTCCCGTAAATGAAAAAAATCATACTCATACTCATACTCATAATAAACAATATGCTCTATTTGACAGCATTTGGACAAATCAAAGACATTGTGCCAACGGATGGCATTACAAGTCCTTTGCACCAAGCTAATACTGGTCGGATCACTTTCATGTCAGGCAATATCCCGATTGAAAAATATAAGGAGACAGATTTTTTGACAAGTTTTGAATTAAAACGTGTGTCTGATTTGAATATGAGGGTTTTTATGGATAATTCTATCACGAATTATCTGCACCAATTAGAGCCTGAAGTAACCCCCGAAGTGCTGATAGTGAGCGGTAATTATCAATTCTCTTTCTTCGTTGATAACCGTTTGATTTATAAAGAAAATATACATTATGGCTGCGGTTTGAAAAAGCATACCACCACCACGTTTAGAGTGCCCCTCACCAATTCAAAAGGAGAAGATTGGTGGTCTGTGTATTTATTTGACAGATTTAAAGCAAATGGCGGCGAAAAAGCTTTGACAGATGGGATGCATCATTTTAAAATTGAAATGAGACCCTATATAAAAATAGGGAAAAATAGGGAAACTAAAGTGGGGAATCTCATTGCAGAAGGGCATATTAATTTAATTATCAAAACACCTATAATAACTGCAAAAGAAATAGCCATTCAGCCGATTAAACCCAATAGCGATTGGAGTATTTCAAAGGCTCAATACAATAAGGAAAAGTTAAAAGTATTGAATAAAAGTATTGCTCAAAACGTATTCAAAGACATTACAAGTATAGTCGTGATAAAAGAAGGCAAACTATTACTTGAAGAATATTTCAATCAAGCCAATAGAAATACACTGCATGATACGCGTTCGGTTGGAAAATCTTTTACATCAGCCCTTATGGGCATTGCTATAAAAGATGGTTATATAAAAAATGACAATCAAACAATCAATGCTTTTTATGATTTAAAACAATTTGCTAACTATACTCCCCTAAAAGAGGAAGTCAAAATCAAAGATTTACTCACCATGAGTTCGGCATTTAATGGCTCAGATGCTCAAAATGATTCGCCGGGCAATGAAGAAAATATGTATCCGACAGATAATTGGGTCAAATTTGCCTTGGATTTATCGATGGATAGCACCAAATCAAATGGTCAACAATGGGATTATTTTACAGCAGGTGTTATTTTATTAGGCGACATTTTAAATAAATCTGTTCCCGAAGGTTTAGAAAAATATGCTGACAAAAAATTATTTGAGCCGTTGAATATAAAAAAATATCAATGGCAATATACGCCTCAAAAGGTGGCTAATACAGCAGGTGGTTTGCAAATGACTTCGTTGGATTATGCGAAAGTTGGGCAACTGTATAAAAATAAGGGTGCATGGAAAGGACAACAAATAATACCAACTGAGTGGGTAGAAAAAACATTTACTCAACAGTTGCCCATTCCAGAAAGACCCAAT